>JBGTHE010000622.1:0-13080 GCA_041746335.1 Lysobacterales bacterium
CCAATTGCCATCTTCCATCGCCTGCAGCGCTTTGGCCGGGTCAATCACCGGACAGATACTGACCACATGGCGCAAATCCAGTCCTGCAGCGGGGGCTTGTAATGCAACGCGCAAGGCAAAATTCCCACCCAGTGAATAACCCGCCAGCAGCCACTTTCTGGCCTGCAACTGAGATTGCAAATCGACCAGAGCGTTGACTACTTCGTCCAGCCGGTTGGAATGGAACATGCCTGGATTTAGATGATGGGTATCACCGTGGTCACGGAAATTGAGGCGGAAGACATCGAACCCAGCAGCAAACAAACGCGCGCCGTTGGACAGAATGTAGTTCGAGTTTACGCTGCCTTCCCAGCCGTGCAACAAAGTCACCAGGCCGCGACTGGAACCGGACGGCTGGGCAGACAAAAATCCTTGCAGCCGAACGCCATCGCCACCATCCAAAAGCAACGCCTGCTGGACTGTCCTCAAAGCTTCAGACCGCCGCCAGACAACATGCCTTCGTAGCGGACTGCTACTGATCAGAGACTGGGTGTGCCTGCTGCGCAAACCGAACGGCGGTCGAAAATTCTCGATGACCCGTTTCACGGCAGCAGGCCTTCGTTAAAGGCTTCTGCAATGGCGGTTTGGGCCGCTTTGGCCAGCTCTTTGCGAGGTTGACCTGCGGCCTCAAACGGCTCAAGAATGGCCACTTCTGCCAGCCTGACAGGTTGCGTCAGCAGGCGAAAAAAGTTAGCCATGAAAGATTCTCCAGGCCTGAAGCCGATGTCGCGGTAATGCCGGCCATCCTTCACGTAGCGCAGCATCAGGGGTTGCACCACTGCGCCGCTGTCCGCTGCAGCGGCAAACATGCGCGCGTGAAAAGGCTTGACGCCGTTACCCGGCAGAATTCCACCTTCCGGGAATATGGTTACTCGTCGACCTTGCTCCAGCCGTTCCATCATGGCAGCGAGCACCGTTCGCGCCGAATCATGGCTGCCGCGATCATGAAAGAGGCTGCCACCGAAACGGGCAATGAAACCCGCCAGTGGCCAGCCATCGATTTCAGCTTTGGCGACGAAACCCATGGGCCCAAGGCTGTACAGCAGAGGTATATCGATCCAGGAAATATGATTGGCCACCACCAGGCTGGCGCCATCGCGAAGCTGTCCAGTAGTGACAATACGCAATCCGAATATTCGGCAGACCGTGGCAGTCCACCATGACTCCATAATCTGGTCCAGCCCACGGCCAGCCAGTTTCAATCGCGGCAGCGGCGGAACTGAAGCCAGCAGGGCCAGCGGCAATGCCAGCAGTTGCAACAGCAGCAGGGGCAATCGGTAGATCAGTCGTAAGGAATTCATTCGAAAAGGCGGCAGCCAGCCTTGCGTTCAAAAGTCTGGGGAGCATCAGCAACTTCAGAAGGCCGTATTCTGTTGCTCATGGCAGATTGTTTTCCTTTTGAATGAAGCATGTAGGGAGGGCGATTAACCGGGAAGCCAGGCGACGCGCAAGCATAGTGAACCCAGCCCGGGTTTTCAATTCAGTGCGGGTTTCAGCGACAATAGCGGTTATGAAGCTATACAAAGTCAGCCTGGCGGAGAGTGAGCGCAGTTTCCTTGTGCGGGAAGGCGAAGCCATACTGACGGCAGCACTGCGGCAGGGCGTTATGCTGCCTTACTCCTGCAAAAATGGCACCTGTGGCAGTTGCAAAGGCCGCGTTTTGCAGGGAGAAGTGCACTACCCCTTTCATCCACCGATGGCCCTTGAACGAAGCGATTACGCAGTCGGCAATGCCTTGATGTGCCAGGCGGAACCACTGGAAGACCTGGTGATTCAGGTGCGTGAGATAGAAGCTGTACGCGATATCGAAATCCGCATGTTGCCTGCCCGCGTGATTGAGAAGACCCGGCTTTCACCCAATGTCATTCGCTTGCGTCTGAAGCTGCCAAAAAATCAGCGGCTGCAGTTTCTGGCGGGGCAATATGTTGATGTGCTGCTGCAGGGCGGCAAACGCCGTGCTTTTTCGATTGCCAGCTGCCCTTCGCTGGAGGATGAAATTGAGCTGCACATACGCCACGTGGAAGGCGGCGACTTCACCGGTTACGTATTCGACACGCTTAAGGAAATGGACATCATTCGCTTTGAAGGCCCCCTGGGAAATTTCTTTGTGCGTAATGATGCACCCGAACGGCCCATGATCATGCTGGGTGGAGGCACCGGCTTTGCTCCCTTGAAGTCCATGATTGAAAACCTGCTCGAACAAAACGATCGTCGTGAAGTACACCTCTACTGGGGGGCGCGTAAACGCGAAGAGCTGTATCTCGATGAATTACCAAGGCAATGGGCCCGGCAATATGCCCATATCCACTATCGCCAGGCTGTTTCTGAGGAAAATCATCTGCAGGATGGTTATTTTGCCGGGCTGGCGCATTCAGCTGTGTTGGCTGACCATCCTGATCTGGCTGGCTTTGATGTTTATATGAGTGGCCCACCGGCGATGATTGATGCGGCTCGCAGTGCATTTCTGACGCAGGGTTTGAATGCCGAGCGCCTGTACTACGATTCCTTTGAATTTGGACTGGATGTACCGGTAAAAGTCCTGGCGAGGCCGCACTGATTCAGCATCAGTGCTTGGTTAACTGACTGGCGCTGGACGTGCGGTCAGCCGATTTACATTGGCTGGCAAGGGGATGGGCGCATCACCCTGGCTCATGCGCAGGGCATTACGAAAGCATGCCATAGCCAGGTCCAGCTCACCGCGCCGGTCCAGCAGTTGCCCCAATGAATCATAGGCGGCCACGCTGGGCTGCAGTTCCAGGCTGCGGATCATATGCGTCCTGGCCTTGCCCCACAGCTCTTCCCGGGCACACAATCGCCCCAGCGCGAGGTGCAGATTGGCATCCTCGGGATGATCCAGCAGCCACTTTTCACAATGTCGAATGCGCAGTGCTGCATCGCTGGCCGTGGGGTCGCCGTAGGGAATCAACAAACTGCTGTGCCACTGGCTTTTCAGGGCGGCACGTATGATGGCCTCGGTCCGATCAGAACCATCCAGCCGCGATGCGCGATTCGCGTAGGCTGCCACCGGTTCCGCCTCACTACGCAGGGTTTTAGGCAAGGCTTGCCAGGCGGCGTCCAAAGCAGCCAGATCCTGGCATTGCTGAAGGCCAGCAGTTGCGGCCCGCGCGCTCCATTCCTGCGCCTGCGTTTCGTCGATCAGGCCATTGCTGCGCATGGCGGGCAGCAAACTTTGCAGGTCCTGCCAGCGGCCGGTTTCTTTAAAACAGCGTGATAGCAGTTTCAATACCTGGTTGTTCTTGCGGCGGCCGCGGTTCAATGCCTCCAGCACCACAATTGCTTCATCAAAACGGCGGTTTTCAACCAGTATGCGGCCGCGGGTGAGTTCTACCAGAAAGTGTTTTTTGCGCCCGCCAGAATCGGCCTGCTCCAGGTAGTAGTCAGCACGTTCGCTGGCATCCTGCCCATCGGCGGCACGAGCGGAGGCCAGATAACGGACGGTGTCGGGCCCCTTGAGTGATTCCGATTTCTGCAGCGCACGTTCGGCATTCACCCAGTCACCTTCGGATAAAGCCAACAAGCCTTTTTCCAGCTGATTCATCGCCCGGTTTTCGCGTAATCTGCGTGCTGTTTCCGCAGGCAATCGCCATAAACGAACCAGCAGGTAACACACAGCCCAAATCAGCAGAATGGCCAGTAACAGCAACAGCAGGCTCATTTCCACGGTCCAGACACCAAAGCGGATTTGCACCAGACCCGGATCAGCAAGGAACACAGGAGCCAGCGCAGCAGCCAGCACTGCGCAGGCTATTGCCATCAGAATCAGGAACCAGTGCCTCATTGATCGCTTTCCGCTGGATCGTCTGTTGTAGTGATATCCGCTGCCGCGTCAATGCCGCTTTCCACTTCCAGCACTTCGGTCGCTGCATCAACAGGTTCTTCATTAGCTTCTTCGGCAGCTTCTCCGTCGGTTCCGTTGGCCGCTTCGTCACCGGCTGGGACTTGTGAGCGGCTCCGGCTAAAAGTTTCGGGTGGGGTGGCTACGGCCGGAGCAGGCGTTGGGGCTTCGATTGGATTTTCTGTTGGAGCCACAGTTGGAGAAAGGCCCGCATCCCGAATACTGCGCAAGGTGTTCCACGGGGCGCTGATGTCCGGCATGGGTGGGTTCACATTGCGTTGCTGCAAGGCCTGCAAGCCGCTCAGGCTCAGTCTGACTTGCGCATCGTCTGCAGCAAACCAGCGGGTGATGGTGGCCTCGGCTTGCATCAGGGCATTGTGATAAATTTCCTGCTCACGGCTCAATGCAGCCAACCGGGCTTGCTCAATCTGCAGCCAGGCCCGCTGACGCAAAGCCTGCTGATCGGCCAGCGCTGGCAAAGCCAGTCCATCATCAGCCACACGTCTGACGGTTATGAGCCCGGACAGCGAATTTTTAAGCCTTTGCCACCAGGACAACTCGGCTGATTCACTCCCTGATTGCACGGCAGGTTCATATTCGCTGGTTTTGTAAGGCAAAGAGACGAGGCTGTCCTGAACCTTATCCAGCTCTGCTGACAAGGCAGCCATATCGGGTACATCAGTCGCCGCCAGGGCTTGCCGGGCTGCGGCAATTTCGCGGCGCAAGGTAATAAACATCGGATTGTCGAAAGCCACAACCTGATGGTCGGCCAGCTGCAGCGCCCGATCAGCATTGCGGGTGTCACCAAACAACTGCAAGCGCTCCTGCGCCATGCGCAGTAAATAATCGATCTCCTCCAGCTCCAGCTCAGAATCGCTTTGCGCGCTGCGGGCGGTGAGTGTACGCAATCGTTCATCCACCCCATTCAGCCTGCTCTGGGTTTCCTCGAGCGCTGATTGTGCGGAGCGGGTCCAGGCGCTGGATTCGGAGCGGAAATTCTCGTTGGCAGTCTGCGTGGCCTCCAAAGCCCGCAAACGCTGTTGCAAATCCCCGCCCAGGTCACTGATCTGGGCAGTTATCTGGGAGCTCGATTGCTGACTGGTCGACTCCTTCACGGATGCCAATGCTTGTTCCAGACGCTGCAATTCTGCCTGGTATTGTTGCTGCTGAACCTGCAGTTGCGTGGCTTGCTGTTGTTGCTGCCACCACATCCAGGCTGCTGCAGCCAGAGCCACAGCAGCCAGCAACACAGAAAGGCCGGCGCCAGAACGCCTGGGCGCAGCCACTTCTCGAACCTCATCCCGTGATCTTGCGGACTCCATCCCGACAGTTGCGCTCACAGGTTCGGCAGGTTTCGGATCCAACTCGTCAGCATTCACAATATGGGTTACCTCAAGGACATCGACGGCGAAACTTAAAGGCAACTCTGATTCAATCAGAGTTGCTGCGGCATAAGGACGTGCCGCCATTTTCAATGATTGCAAATCATTGAAAATGAAGCAAAACAAAAATCACATTTTTTGTTTTGCGCGCTCTGATATTTCAGGGACGAATTAATCAGAGCTTTCGTAAGACTGACAGCGAATGCTAAACAAATCTGTGTGGCTGTGCACTCTTGCAGGCAAAACGGATTTTTCAGGCTGCCTCAGGTGGACAGGCAAATTTTCCGTATGGCTGTGGCCAGCTCCTCATTTCCGGGCCCGGCCGACAGGTGTACCGCAGCGGGTTTAAATGCAGCTGCAATCTCCGCCAGGCGTTGCGATATCACCAGCCACTCACCCGCACAGACATGCTGCCAGGCGCTTTTCGACAGGCTGGCTGCCAGCTGCTTCATGGCATTCTCGCCGCTCCAAAGCGACAGTATTTTGCCTCCCTGCTCCAGTTGGCGCAGGTTTTCTGCCACAACTGCAGCAGCACTTCGTTCATAAACAAAAAGCATCTTCGCTTCGACATCCCGGTGTTGGAGGCCTTCAATCAATGCGGTCCGGCCACCGGCTGCCGCCACGATCCAGGCTCGGTTGGCCCGCAGACGTATTACATTGAAGCACCGCAGCAAATCTTCACTGGTGTACCCCGAGGAAGACTGGATAATCGATTCAAGACCATTTGCCTGCAAAGCCGACGCGGTAGACGGGCCAATAGCCGCCAGTTGGCAGGCTGCCAGCAAGTTCAGCGGCAATTGCAGCAAAGCAAATTGCACCGCACGCGGACTGGTAAAGACCAGCAAAGGTGCCGGCTTAATACCGACAGCCTTTCGCAGCCCATCAAAATCTTCACTATCGAGGGTAATCGCATTGAAGTCGTGTGCCGGCTGCACCACCACTTTTAGTGGTAGATCCGCGAGCTGACGGGCCAGCTGCTGCGCTTCGGCGAGTGGCCGCGTAATCAGCAGACAATTAAAGGGGATTTCGTGCACCGGCAATGAAGACTTCAGGCAGCGGCAAAAGGCATTTCAGGCGTGAGCGATGATCTGATCAGCGCCCTGCTGCAGCAGATCCCTGGCGAGCGTCTCAGCGAGTCGCTCTAACTCGGTAACAGGACCCTGCTGCTGACTGCGCAGAATCCGGCTGCCATCCGCTTCGCCCACCAGCCCTTGCAGCTGCAACAACTCGCCATACAGTTCCGCATAAACCGCCAGCGGCACCTGGCAACTTCCCTGCAACAACTGGGCGACACGGCGCTCGGCCTGGGTGCGCAGTGAAGTTTCGATGTCATTCAATGGCTGCACCAGAGCGCGGGTGCGGGTATCTTCAGCGACATACTGCAGACCAATCGTTCCCTGGGCAGGAGCCGGCAACCAGTCGGGTGGCCCGAGGATTTCCGTGATCAATGCTTCCATACCCAGGCGCTCTAGCCCGGCACAGGCCAGAATGATTGCTTCGTACTCACCTCCCTGCAGCTTGCGGATCCGGGTGTTGACGTTGCCGCGCAAATCCAGCACTCGCAAATCGGGGCGTGCTGCCAGCAATTGACATTGCCGTCGCAGACTGCTGCTGCCAATGCGCGCACCGGCCGGCAGTTCATGCAGAAGCTGACCTTCGCGTGACAGCAAGGCATCAGAGGGATTGGCGCGCTGCAACACAACATCCACCCGCAAACCCGCTGTCACTTCCACCGGTACATCTTTCATGGAATGCACGGCCAGGTCAGCCTGGCCTGCCAGCAGGGCACGCTCCAGTTCTTTGAGGAACAAGCCCTTCCCACCGATGCTGGCCAAAGGCCTGTCCAGAATGCGATCGCCTTCGGTAACCAGTGGCAACAAGTCTACCCGCAGCCCTGCATGATGTTGCCGCAGCAAATCAGCCACATGTTCGGCCTGCCACAGGGCGAGAGCGCTTTTACGGGTTGCGATGGTCAGGGTTTCAGGCATGCAATACTTAAAGCTCGGCCAGTAATTTCCGTAGGGCTGCAACATTCCGACGACTGACCTCAGGCCGTTCATCAGTCCCGCTCAGTACCGCCAGCACACTGCCGTTGTCACTGCGCTCCAGGCCGCGCAGATGGCGGGTGGAGATCAACGCATTGCGGTGTATCCGGAAAAACACATCGCCGTGGCGGGATTCCAGCTCAGTCAGCGAGTCATCGATCACCGTTGTGCCTTTTTCATGCACCACCGTCGTGTACTTGTCTTCGGCCAGCAAACAGATCACCCGCTGCACCGGGGTCAGGAGCACTTTGCCTCCCACAGTGGACTTGAGAAACGCACTGGGCGTTTGGTCTTCCCGATCACCCAGGAATCGCCGGGCTTTTTCCAGCGCCTGCGCGAGGCGTTCGGCGCGCACGGGCTTCACCAGATAGTCCACCGCCTGCGCTTCAAAAGCCTCCAGCGCCTGATTCTGATAAGCGGTGCAGAAAATAATGGCGGGTTGTGAGCCGCCTTTTTGTAAGGAACGTGCCAAGGTCATGCCATCCATGCCCGGCATGGAAATATCCAACAGCAGAATATCGGGTAGCAAATGCTCAATGCATTGCAAGGCCTGCTGGCCGGAACCGGCTTCACCCACCACATCAAAGTTGGGCAATTCGGACAACATGCGGCGCATGCGGTCGCGGGCTGGAGATTCGTCGTCAACGATCAGTATGCGCAACATAGGGCAAGCTCATCACAACATAAAATTGCTGATCATTATGGTAGGTAACCAGGCCGGCTCTGGAGCCGAAGGCCAGGCGCAAGCGGTCTCGTATATTCGGTATGGCCAGGCCATTACCCGGAACTATGTGCCCCTTGGGCGCCACCGGATTGGCTATCGTAATCACTACCTGGTCGCCTTCCGATCGTCCGTAAACGGTTATTTTGCCACCATCCGGATTGGGCTGGACACCATGTCCTACGGCATTTTCCAGCAAAGGCTGCAGCATCAGGGGCAGAATAGCTGCATTGGCGGGCAGCTCAGTGACCCGCCAGTCAATCTGCAACCGCTCCCCGAGCCGGCGCTTTTCCATATCCAGATACTGGCGCGCCAGGCTGAGCTCATCTGCCAGGCTGATGGTTTTATCTGCACGACGCATGCTGCCACGGAAGATATCAGCCAGATCCTCAATCGCAGCCTCGGCATTTTTTGGATCCACCGGCACCAGGCTGGCGATGGTGTTGAGACTATTGAACAGAAAATGTGGCCGGATTCGGGCTTGCAGCGCCTGCACTCGGGCTTCCGCCTGGGCCATCAACTGCGCTCGCCAACGCGAACGCACCAGCAAATAGCGCAGAAAAGCAGCAGCCACTATGGCCACGGCCAGGGCACTTTCCAGCACAAAGCTGCGCAGGCTGGGCACTTCCCCATTCAATTTGAGAAAGGGAGTGGCTTGCCAGGCGCCATAGCTGAAAGCCATTGCCAAAAATATCATCAGCAACCAACTGACAGTCCAGGCGCCAGTTGCTGACCGGCGGTTGATCCAGCCACTGCTGAGGCAAAGGCCTGAAACACAGAACAGGGCCAGCCATTGGGCATACAAGCTGGCGAAGCTGAGCCACGCCCAGGTCAGCCATTCATCTTTACCTATCCCGATCAGAAACACTGCAAGCTGCGTGATTACCATGATCACAACGATGATCCGCCAGGTGCAGAATGTGGGCGGATAAACTCCTGGGGAGTCCAGCTGCAGTTCCTGCTCGAGGCTGTCTTCCACCGTATTCAGCCCAGCCTCTCCCGCAGCCATGCGCTGACATCGCGGATCTCATCCATGCTCACAGAATGTGGGATGGGATAAGTGCGCCAGTTAACATCACAACCGAGCTCACGCAAGGTGGTGACTGCTTTTTCGCCCATGGCCAGGGGCACCACGGGGTCCTGGCTTCCATGTGCAGCCAGCACGGGGAAATCTTTTGTCGGAACGGCCTCGGTTTTTAACTTGTCTGCCAACAGCAGGTAGGTAGACAAGGCCATCAGACCTGCCAGCGGAGCTTGCTGCCTTAGGGCCACCTGGATGGCAATCGCGCCTCCTTGTGAAAATCCGGCCAGCACGATCCGCTCTGCAGCTATGCCACGCTTTACTTCGCGTTCTATCAACTCCTGCGTTTGTTCCATGCTTTGCCTGATTCCCGCTTCGTCCTGGTTGCGATCGGAGTCTATGGAAATGATGTCGTACCAGGCCCGCATACGCATGCCGCCGTTGAGGGTGACCGGGCGGCTTTCGGCATGCGGGAAGACAAATCGAATGGCCGGCGCATTCGGCCACAGCAAGTGCGGCACAACGGGTTCGAAATCATGGCCATCGGCACCCAGCCCATGCAGCCAGATCACTGCACGTTCGGGGTTTGACGCCGTTTCGATTTCCACCGTTTCAAGCATGTAGTGTTCCTTCTATGCAGGCTGTCTCTGCCGCGCTCATGGCGTATAGTGTACCAGCCCTCAAGCGGGTGGAATCCCGATATGCTGCCGTGATCATGATGACCATTTTCCGAATTTTCCTGCTCATTTCTGTACTCACTTTTATGTTGGCTGCCTGCGGCCAGCGCGGCCCTTTGTATCTGCCCGATGAAAGTGCTTCAGTTGCTGTTCCTGTTCAGGTCAGTCAGCCACCGGCAGTACCGCCCGCAGCGCCGCCCGCCATGCCCACCAGAGTGCCGCCGGACCCCTTGGATAGCGGATTCGAGGAAGAAACCAATCAGGAAGATAACCCCTCTGAGGACGAACAGGCGAATGGCCTCTGAGCCTGCATTCATCCAGTTTAGTCTGGCTGAGCCACCCCACACATCGGCCGGACTTGTGTTTCACAAGATGCATGGCGCAGGAAATGATTTCGTGCTGCTGGATTGGCGCAACTCTCAGCAGCAGCTGGATGTCCGGCAGGCCGCTCTCCTGGCCGACCGGCGATCAGGCATAGGCTGCGACCAGATACTGATCCTTCGCGCATCTGACAATCCCGACTGTCTGGCTGCATATGAAATCCGCAACGCCGATGGCAGCCCGGCAGGTCAATGCGGAAACGGCGCACGCTGTATTGCCCTTTATCTGCAAATGCAAGGCGCCAAATCCACTCACTTTATGCTGGACAGCCCGGCAGGCCCCATCGCAGTCACTTGCTGTGATGATGGCGAATTTGAACTGGACATGGGCCAGCCCCGATTTGCGCCGGAGCAGGTGCCGGTCAATCTCAGCGGCGAGGGCAATGTTTACCGACTCGAGTCCCCATTCGGTACGCTGCAATTCGGCGCCGTTTCGATGGGCAATCCGCATGCCCTGCTGCAGGTTGCTGATGTTGACCGTGCCCAGGTCGGGGAAATAGGCAGCTATCTTGGCCGGCACAGCTGCTTTCCCGAAGGTTGTAATATCGGCTTTGCCGAAGTCCTCGATCGCAGCAGCATACGCTTGCGGGTGTTTGAACGTGGCGCCGGCGAGACCCTGGCCTGTGGCTCAGGAGCTTGTGCCGCGGTGGCGATTTTGCATCGTTCCGGGCAGTTGGATAACGAGGTCAAGGTGTTTCTGCCAGGCGGCTTACTTGTGATAAAGTGGCTTGCACCTGACAGGGGAGTTCGCATGAAGGGCCCAGCCACTCATGTTTTTACAGGTACCCTGTCGCAGATCTGAAAAAAATAATTGAGCAGTTTTCACAAAGCCGACCAGAGTCAAACAGGGATGCGCCAGTGAATGAGTGATAACAGGACTTCCATCAAGGACGTAGTTGCCGTGTTCCTGCGGAGCAACCCGGACTTTCTGAAAGAATTTCCTGACCTGCTTGAAACACTCAATCTTTCCCACCCCACCGGTGCTGCGTCTTCGTTGATCGAGCGCCAGGTCAAGCAATTGCGTTCGCAGAATCACGATCTGAATCGCCAGCTGAACCGCCTGATGCACGTGGCAGCGGAAAACGAACAATTAATGTCCCGGCTGCACAAGTTCACATTGGAACTATTATCCCTTAATGAGCCTGCAGCATTTTTTAATCATCTTAAAGAACGCCTGAAAGAGGACTTCAACGCCGACATCGTCAGGGTTTTCCTGTTTGATGGCGAAATTGCTGCCATGGCGGGCAGCCAGGTCAGCTGGCTGGCCAGGGATGATGACAAAACCCGGATGTTCCAACCGCAGTTGTCACAGAATCTCACCGTCTGTGGGCGCCTGAACGAAAACAAGCTCTTAGTGCTGTTTGATGCCAAGGCACAGTGGGTAAAATCCTCAGCCCTGATTCCCATTGGGGCCAGCGGCAACGATGGCATGCTGGCCATTGGCAGCAGCGATGCAACCCGTTTTTATCCCGGCATGGGCACATTGTTTCTTGATCTGCTGGCCGACGTTATTGCCAGCAGCCTCTCCCAGGTTCAGCCTGAAGAACAGCGACGCACGGCTTGAAAAAATAGCGCCGTGCCAAGCCTGCCCGAGCTGACTCAGCGTTTTCTGGAATATCTGCACATCGAACGTGGCCTGTCGCCACTGACCATCAAGGCTTACCAGCGCGATCTGAATTCCTTTTCATTGGGAATGGCAGAACGTGCCATAGAACGCCCGGAGCAGGTCAGCGAACACGATGTGCGCGCCTTTATTGCTACCATGCATCGCAAGGGGCAGGGTGGAAAATCTCTGCAACGCCTGCTTTCCGCCATACGCAGCTTCTATCGGTGGCTGTTACGGGAAAATCTGGCAAAAGCCAATCCGGCAGCTGCCGTGCGCGCGCCCAAATCCGGGCGCAAATTACCGGCTACGCTGGATACGGATGCGGTGGCACATCTGCTGAATTTCCCATGCGTCAGCACCCTCGCCATACGTGACAAGGCCATGATGGAGTTGTTCTACTCTTCCGGTTTGCGTCTGGCCGAATTGGCAGGTTTGATCTGGGATCAGTTCGACTTGCACGGTGGCATGGTGACGGTTACCGGTAAGGGCAACAAGACCCGCATGATTCCCGTGGGAGGTAAAGCCCTGGCTGCTTTGCTGGTCTGGCGTAAAGCCCGCGCAGAATTCGCAGGCACCGACCAACGCACGGTATTTGTCGGCCGCAGAGGTGAACCCCTCACACCACGTGCGATTCAGGCCCGCATCAAATACTGGGCCAAAAAACAGGGCCTGCCGCAAAATGTGTATCCGCATCTGTTACGGCACAGTTTCGCCAGCCACATGCTCGAATCATCGGGAGACTTGCGCGCTGTTCAGGAGTTGCTGGGCCACAGCGATATTTCCACCACTCAGATCTATACCCATCTCGATTTCCAGCATCTGGCCAAGGTTTATGATCAGGCTCACCCGCGGGCCAGGAAATCCGGATTGAAAGATCCGGAGATCAAAGATTGAACACTCTGGCACTTTGATTTGCCGGAATTTTTGAATCAGAGTTCAGGCAGATCGAAGAAGTCCACCTCGCCAGTGTCGAGCTTGTAATAGGCGCCGACAACCCACAGCTTACCGGCCCGCTGGGGATCAAGCATGATCGGATCGGTCTGCTCGCGAAGTTGGCGCACCACACGCCGGACATTGGCGCGCACCGAATTGTCGACGAGATCGCCTTCCTCGTCTCGCACCTGGAGCACGGCGGGGATGATCGGCTCGATCATCCGGCCTATCACCCCGGGGAAGGTCGCGTTGTCGGTGACCACCTTGGCAGCGGCGGCAACCGCACCGCAGCTTTCATGGCCCATCACAACCACCAGCGGCGTTTTCAATACGGCGACGGCGTATTCGATCGAACCCAACGCGACCGTGTCGACCGTGTTACCGGCATTTCGGATGATAAACATTTCGCCGAGTCCACGA
>JBGTHE010000623.1:0-4701 GCA_041746335.1 Lysobacterales bacterium
CAAGTTTATCTTCGTCGATGTCGTGGCTGATGCCGCTTTAACCCGTGATGGTTTGCTGGCATCGGCGATGTTCGCCGGTACGTCGTCGTTTTACAGCGATCAGGCATTTCAACTTATTGATGAATTCCGCAGCGAGTACAGTATCTCGCTGGAAGAATTGCCCCGTAAGGTGCAGCAGGTTCTCGGAAGGTATATGCAAGCCAGAGGCGAAAAGCCAGGAGCAGACATGAAGAAACGATTGAAGTTAGAAGAGACCGAAGCCGAAGAAGGACTCGTCACCGATGTACTCGGTGAAGACACGCCGGCTGAAACCCCCGCAGCGGAAACGCCTGCGTCCGCCCAGGACGAAACCAACGACGTGGATGACGCGCTGGAAACCGCCAAGCAGACCGAAGCTGCTTTAACGGATGAGCCAGCCGACGAACCGGCGGATGAGACCCCGGCAGCGGAGACCGTGCCCGCCGAACAGTACGTCGCCGCTCTCAAGCGCGTGGACGCACTGGAGGCCAGAGTCCAGCAGTTAGTCGAACTGGCAACGGTCAACGCCCGCAACAATGCCAGCCTGACACAGCGTATCATCGCCCTGGAAGGTGAGCCGGTTGTCAGCGAAAGCATCGGCGGTATGAAGCAGTTCAGCACGCCGAAGGTGCCGGATGTGACCAAGCTGCGTAAGCCGGCCCACATCAGCCAGAAGCTGCAGGCTCAGAGCCAACCGGCAGCCGCGGCCAGCAATCCGGCGCTGGCAAGTCTGGCCGCCAGCCAGGCCCGTCAATCCGCCGCCGAATAGTCTTCGATCACAGCACCACCTTTTTCTGATTTCGCATTCAACCAAACAGCCTTTTAGGAGATCAATAAATGGCAGACTCACTTGGAGTTGGAACCTTAGACGGGGTCGACATCCTCGCCGCCCCTGTTCTGTTCCGGGATTGTGCATTCCCGATTACCGATGCACGCAAATACTGCCCGCCGGATGATGTGATTCAAAACTTCCCGGTCTTCATCGGCAGTTGGGAAGATGATATTCTGGCTCCGGCCATCAGCAGCCAGGAGATCACCATCGATGCCAGCGCACTGACCGAAGAAGATCCGTGCGAAACAGCCGTCGTCACCACCGAGCTGGACTCGTGCGCCCTGGTTGCGCCGAACCAGAAGAAAATCAAGCTGCGTACCGGCACGCTGGATTGGACGAAACTGATCGCCAAGTTCTGCAAGCAGCGCAACATGAGCAAAGCCCAGCTCGGCACGATCATCCTGCCTAACGGCCAGTTTGATCTCGGCAATCCTTACACGCCGAATTTCGCCCGTTTTGCGATGGCGGCAGTCGCCCAGGCACTGATGAAGATCGTCAGCGGGTCGGTGCTGAATGGCGACTTTGCCAACCGCTTTGAGGTGGACGGATTGTACAACCAGCTCACCAGCGGTTGGGCCGCTCCAGCCGCTGGTACACCCTGCCCAGCAGCCATCAACACCCGCCAGACCATTAACTGGTCAACCCTGACCGGTGGCAATGGTTCAACCCCTGCATCGCCGGATGCGGTCACCACTGCCCAGAACGTCACGCTCTGGGGGGTGGTTTATGCTGTACCTGCCGGTTTGAATCTGGCCGAGTTCCTGGAAGAGCTGTGGTTCTCCGGTGTCGAAAAGAACTATACCGATGCCGCTGGTGGTGTGTCGATGTGGGAAGCCCACGTGCCTCAAGGTGCGGCGAACTGCTTTCTGAAAACGGCAGCTTGTATGCAGCCCTGCCAGTTGACCGGTGAATTCGACCCGGCGCTGCGCGAGCGTTATCGCCAGATGCACATTAACAAGGTCGCCGAGCTGTATCCATCAGGCCGTTCCTTCCCCCTGTTGGAATCCAGCGGTGTTGCCGCCAACCACATGTGGATTGGCCCGCGTGAGATTGCCGGACGGCCAACCTATGGGGCGTTCTTCGTCGATCTGAACCAGTATTTCAACCAGCTCGGCCCGATGGCAAACCAGTATGGTAAGGCTTACGGCCTGCCGGAAGAAGAACCGCTGCTGGGCGATCTGTCGGACACGCTCGACATTCCGTTTGAGAGCCAGGCGATCCAGCAGGACGTGAAGAAAATTAGCGTCGACTGCGTCGAATTCGCGTTGATGGCGATCTACGGTGTGCTGGCTGTTTCGCGCCACCTGTGGTTGGACATCAGCCAGGTCGCTTGCCAGTCGTTCGTGGATGCCTGCGCCGATGACATCATCATCATCGAGCCGGAATAAGAAGAGGAACAGCCTCAAGGGGGCTAACCTAACATGTGTTCCTGTATGACTTTCGCAGGGAAGAAGTGCCAGGGTGCGGAATGCTGGGGGGATATACCCCTGGCTTTCGTGACATTCGACCTGGATCAGGTTTCCTTGCCCAAACAAATCGTTCTACCGCTGTCGGTGGCGAACCGTTCAAGATCAACGCGCAAGTTGGCCTTTACCGAACCCACCATGCAGCTCCCCGTTCCCATCGTCGAGTACCTGGCTGGTCATGGTATCTATCAGGACTGGCTGGTCGATACTCCCAGTGAGGAGGTTGCCTGATGGCAAAAATTACTTTTAAGGCCGAGCTGCGCATTCCGCGCCAGGTTGTGTTGCCCTTATCGGTGGCGCACGCAGCCCAATCGCCCCGCACTTTGATGATCGACAAACGGACATTGGATGCCGATTCGGCGATCATCGACCACCTGGCGCAGCGTTACCCCGGCTGGTTTGAGGCCAAGCCGAAAGACGACGATGCGCCAGGTGAAAAGCCGCTGGAAAAGATGACCATTGCCGAGCTGACCGAGCTGGCCGCGGCTGAAGGCATCGACCTGGGCAAGGCCAAACTGCACGCCGATATTGTGAAAGTCATTGCCGACCACGAACCTTCCGACGAGGAAGATGAATCGGAAAGCGATGATGAAGCCGACGGCGAGCAGGATCCAGATCCCGAAGGCGGCGAAGCTGACGAGGGTCAAGCCGAAGACTCGGATGCCTAGCCTCAAGCTCGCTGCCATCACACCTAAAAACATCCCGCAGGCCAAAGAATACCTGTGGGCTATTGAGCAGGCGTATCGGAAAACAACTAACCTCACCGAGCGCGATCTGAAGTCCACAGTCAAAACCTGGAATCACAAGGTCGAATTCGAGGTTGTTGAAGATCGCTCCGGCGGTGATTATGCCCTCACGGCGGGGACGGACGACAAAATCTATGGCTATGTCAATGATGGCACGAAGCCGCATGTGATCCGTCCTAAGAAATCCCGCTTCCTGCGTTTTCAGGGCGGCTACACGGCCAAGACGCGGGTGGGTATTATTGGATCCCGGCCCGGTGGGGCGTCAGGTGATTCCGTTACCGCTCAGAAAGTCAATCATCCCGGTTTTCCAGGGCGTAACTTCATAACGGTCATTGGCAAGCGCCGCCAGAAAACGCTGGAACAAGAGACCAGCCAAGCTATTGCCAAAGTTGCACGAAAGCAGGCATAAATATGTCATCACAAGATTTCCCAGGCAGCGGGTTCGCCGATGATGAGTATCCCGCCGAAGACTATGATTCAACCGTGTATCCGACGGATGATTCAGTAGTCGGTGAAGTGACATTCCCCGAAGACGAAACGTCGGTGCAGTCGGATCTGGAGTCAATGACCATAGCCCAATTAAGGCAGCACGCTGCGGATTGGGACATTGACCTGGGCGGCGCGAAGAAACAAGGTGAAATTCTCCGCATCATTCGCCGCGCGATGGACTTGGATCAGGTCGATGATGAACCCGTGACTGAGCCGGTGGATAACACCTTTGACCTGTCATCGCTGTATGTCCACATGCCGCCAGCGTTTACCGAGAAGCTAACTAAGGCGCTGCACGCACGGGGATTGGTGCAGCCCGGCGACTACTTCAAGCCAAATGCAGCCGAGTTGTTCCGCTCGGCGATGCTGTCGGTCATCAAAAACGATTTTCGCTCGGCTCAAAAACTTGCTCGCACGGTCTGGGTACGCGATGCTGGGCGTAAGCGGGGGGTCAAGTAATGCGCAGCAGAATGTTTCGGCTGTGGAGATTTGGCTCATTGGCGTTCTACAAAGATGATGGCTATTGGGCCATGACTCTATTCATCACCGGCATCAACATTCTACTGAGCTGGAGCATCACGAAAGCATCGGATGACCAAGCCGAAGACGAAGAGGATGCGCGATTTTCGGAATTTCTCCATGACCCTATTTGAACTCTTCCTGATCGCCGCGCTGGCCACATACCGCTTCACAGGGCTGCTGAACGCGCAGGATGAAGAAGCCGGGCCGGGACATATCCTGGATCGCTTTCGCGCGTGGATTGGCGTTCGCTACGATGAGAAACACAGGGCGACGGCCAGCAATGGTTTTGCCGAGGCTTTTCTCTGCCCGCTGTGCCTCTCCATCTGGATCGCACTCGGTGTCGCGGCGTTGGTGGCTGTGGCGGTGTATTTCAACCGCCCGCTCATCGCCGCCTTTTTACTGCTGCCCTTTGCCCTGTCGGGCATCACGGTTGGGTTGAGAAAGTTTTTGGGGTGAATTAAAACATGGCGTGGACACAGACCGAAACACTTCTGCCACTCAGCACCTTTGCTGAAATACTAGGGGTTTCGCCCTGGGAATCTTCGCAAATGAATTATCCAGCGTCGAAATCTGCCCAATGCAAGGATGTCATTTTTCAATTCCCCTGGCAAAAAGATCACCTCTCCCG
>JBGTHE010000624.1:0-4331 GCA_041746335.1 Lysobacterales bacterium
GAATCCCGAGCGGGTCAAGGCCGGTATGGCGATCGCAATGCTGGCCTATTTGCAGGGCCTGGGTCGAATGCCACAAGTGGTCCTGCTGGTTGCTACCATTGGCGGGCTATGCCTGGGTATTGCATTTCGCCGTTCGTTCCGCAGTACAGCCAAGGGTTTACGGCATAGAGATTAATTCGGAGAGAGAAAATGAAAAAACTGATGTTTACCTTATCGATGAGTATGCTTTGTGCGTCGGCGCTGGCTGCTGACCTGAGCGTGAACGCCCGGGTTGAACAAGCCATGTTCGGCGAGCACCGATCCGCTGCTAATCAGGAACGGAATCGTTACCGCCATCCAGTGGGTACATTGGAATTTTTCGGCCTGGACTACGACATGAAAGTTCTTGAAATCTGGCCAGGTGGCGGCTGGTACAGCGAAATCCTGGCACCGGTAATCCGCGGGCGGGGTGAATACGTGGTTGCCAGCTGGGACCAGTCCGTTGCGGATCAACCGGGTTACCGCTACAGCTTGCATGAACAGATGCTGGCTAAGTTCGCCGCGGAGCCCGGCATCTACGATCAGGTACAAGTCGTACCCTGGTCACCGCCACAGTCACCATCACTGGGAGAGGCTGATTCCTATGACCTCGTGCTGACTTTTCGCAACACGCACGGCTGGATCGGTGACGGCATTGCCGAAACTGTTTTTGCTGAATTCGCCAGGGTATTGAAGCCGGGCGGAGCGCTAGGCCTGGTGCAGCACAGGGCTGCTGTGGGCACCGATCCGGCGGTAACTGCCGAAACCGGCTATGTTTCTGAGGAAGCAGTCATTGCTTTGGCCGCCGCTGCCGGCCTGCAACTCGAAGCGCGTTCTGAGGTAAATGCGAATAGCTCTGATACGCGTGATCATGCATCGGGGGTCTGGAGTTTGCCACCGGGCCTTGATGTCTGTGCCGATATCACTGCAGCAGAAGCCAAAGCAGAATGTGAAGCTCCTTTTCGTGCTATTGGTGAAAGCGATCGGATGACTCTGCTTTTCCGCAAGCCACAGAACTGATCAGAACGAATCTGCTAGGCCATCGTCCGGCAATCCGGAGAATGGCCGGCGGCTTTTAAACTCATGCAGCACGTGCCCCTGTTTGTTGTTTCTGTCCTGATCTGGGGCAGCACCTGGCTCGCCATCAACTTCCAGTTGGGTGTGGTTGCACCGGAAGTATCGGTGTTTTATCGGCATGTGATTGCCTCTGCATTGCTGTTTGTCTGGGCGTTTCTGGGGCGCATGAACCTGCGCTTTTCGCTACGGGCCCATGGCTGGTTTTTTCTTCTGGGCGTGAGCTTGTTCGGCTTCAATTATGTGCTCGCCTACAGCGCGCAGAACTACATACCCTCGGCCATGAATGCAGTGTTGTTTGCCACCATGGTGTGGATCAACGTCCTGCTGGCCCGACTCATTTTTCGCACACCTTTTGAAGCGCATGTGTTGCTGGGTGCTGCCCTGGGTATGGCAGGTGTGGTGGTGCTGTTTTGGCCGTCACTGGCGCAGGCTGCGGGCGCCGGGCCCAAATTGTTGGGGGTAGCCATCAGCTTGATTGGCGCAATCGTGGCTTCGCTGGGCAATATGGCTTCACATCAGGCTCAGACAGAGCGCCTGCCCGTTTTACAGTCGAATGCCTGGGGTATGTTTTACGGCGCCCTGGTCACGGGCTGCTGGGCCCTTTTGAGCGGCAAAGATTTCAATTTTGATCCCGGTCTGGAGTATGTCGCTTCCTTGCTGTACCTGGCGGTTTTTGGCTCAGTGATTGCGTTCGGGTGTTATTTGAAACTGCTGGGGGCCATAGGGCCTGCCAAGGCAGGGTACATTGCGGTGGTGATACCGGTGGTGGCAGTGTTGTTATCACTGATGTTTGAAGGCTTGAAGCTGGATGGGTACGTACTCAGCGGAATTGTCTTGGTGCTGGGAGGCAATCTGATGATATTGGCTTATCGTCGTTTGACCGTGCCCCGCAGGCCGGTGCAATGGAGCCGTATCTTCAATTTTGGTCGAAGTCGGTGAAAGTGTCACCCAAGAATCGCTCGCGCAGGAACCGCGCGATGCCATCCTCGTCATGGTGGCCGATAACGGCAGTGGCTGCAGCCCTGACTTCGGCTTTGGCATTGGCCGGAGCGTAGGCTTCGTCAGCACGCGCGAACATGCTCAGATCGTTTTCACTGTCACCAAAGCAGACCACCCGGGTCACGCCGATTTGCTGGCGAAGGATTTCGATGGCCGCACCCTTGTTCGCATCCACGTGGTGAATATCGATCCAGCGCCAATTTTTGTCTTCCCAGGCCGTACCCACATAGGCTATCAGGTGTTGTTCCCTTTGGATTAAGTGCTCAATCGCGCTCACTGCAGAGGGCAGGCCGAGCGCACTGATATTGGTAATTTCCGCTTCGCCCGGTAACTGGGCGAGGGCTCGCACTTCAACGCCTTTCTGATCAGAGAATTGTCGGACCAATGAGGCTTCCAGCTCATTCTGCAAGGGCCCGTGGTATATCGCATGCCGATTACCGGGCTCAAAGGTAAAAATGAAAGGAGTCAGTTGCTGCTCCAGGGCCGCTTCGAGTACGTGTTGCACTTCATCCAGATTGAGGAAGCTCTGGTGCGAGTAGGCGTCGTTCTGCGGATTCCAGATCATTACGCCATTTTTGAACACCTGGGGAAATCGGAAACCCTGACCCTGCAACAGCTTGCGGGAGGCGTGCAAGGAGCGCCCGGTAGCAACGGTATAGGCAATGCCGCGGTGCGACAGGGCAGACAGGGTATCCTGGGTGAACTTCGACAACTGGCCTTTGCTGTCGAGCAAAGTACCGTCAAGGTCAAAAACGATCAGTTCCATATTTGTGCCATGAATGGGGTTGTGTCGGAGGAAAAGTTCATTGCTCCAGTTCCTCACTCGTTGCCAGCCAGGCCTCTTCCGCTAGTGCCAGCTCCTGCCTCGCCTGCGCCTGTCGCTGCACCAGGGTGTTCAGCTCTTCACGACGACCGGGATCGGAGTAGAGCGTATCGTCGTGCAGTTGCTTTTCGATCATCTCGATCTCCATGCGCAGGCGGGCCATGGCTTCCTCGATTTTCTTCACTTTTTGCAGCAGAGGTTTCAGCGTTTCACGACGTTTGGCTTCGGCCTGACGTAATTCCTTTTTACTCAACCGAATGCCATCGGCGGCTTCTGAGTTACCAATGGCCTGGCGCTGCTGCGCCTGTTGCGCCAGCCAGGCCGGGTAGTCATCCAGGGTTTCAGTAAATTCTTCCACTTTGCCATCGTGCACGATCAGAAGTTCATCGCAGACGGTACGCAGTAAGTGCCGATCGTGCGCAATTACGATAAGGGCGCCTTCGTAATCAGACAATGCCAGACTTAGCGCCTGCCGCATTTCAAGGTCCAGATGATTGGTAGGTTCATCCAGCAACAGCAGATTGGGTTGCTGGCGAATCAGCAAGGCTAGTACCAGGCGAGCTTTTTCGCCACCGGAAAAAATGCCTACCGGTTCAAAAATTCTTTCGCCAGCGAAATCAAAACCGCCCAGATAGTTGCGCAATTCCTGCTCGGGTTTGCTGCGGTCCAGGTCCAGCAGATGATCCATCGGGCTGCGATCGGCATCCAGCAGTTCCATCTGGTGCTGGGCAAAGTAACCGATGCGAGTGTCCTTGTGGGCCAACCGCTCGCCCTGCAGTACGGTGATACCATCAGCCAATGCGCGCACCAGCGTGGATTTACCGGCACCATTAACGCCCAGTAATCCGAGACGCATTCCGGCCTCAATCGCCAAATCTACATCCTGGAGCACGAACTGATTTTCGGCATAACCCAGCTGCGCACCCTGCAAATGCATCAGATGTTGCGGTTGTCGTTCAGGCTGCAGGAACCTGAAGTGAAACGGCGAATCCACGTGGGCCGGTGCAATTTTCTGCATGCGTTCCAGCATTTTCAAGCGGCTTTGTGCCTGACGAGCCTTGGAGGCCTTGTAACGAAAGCGATCCACATAAGACTGAATATGCTTGATCTCGCTTTGTTGCGCCTCGAACATCGATTGCTGCTGCGACAGGTGCATGGCGCGCACGGTTTCAAACTGGCTGTAATTGCCTCCGTAGGTTTTGAGCCCAAGGTTTTCAATATGCGCAATGCGGTTGCAGACGCCGTCGAGGAAATCGCGGTCATGCGAAATCAACAACAGCATGCCGGAATAGCGCTGCAGCCAGCTTTCAAGCCAGATGATGGCGGGCAGGTCCAGATGGTTGGTGGGCTCATCCAGCAGCAGCAAGTCGGAGCGACACATCAACGCCTGTGCCAGATTAAGCCGCATGCGCCA
>JBGTHE010000625.1:0-3516 GCA_041746335.1 Lysobacterales bacterium
CCATATCCGCGCCTTCATCCACTTGCAGCGGTATCAAAGTCCCCAACGCGTTGACATGGCAAGCCTGCATTTCTCGCGCGAACTCCAGCAGAGGGCGCATTTCCTCCATGGTGTGTGGAAATACATTCACCATGCAATTCAGACCATGCTGCTCAAACAGGGGTTTGAGTTTCCGCATATCGTGTATTTCAGGCAGGGACGGGTCTATGCAAACGCCGTGATAACCCGCTTCAGCAATGCGCTGGAAATGCTCTGCAACGGACGCCTCAGGCTGGCCGGGAATTCGCCGGTCCATGGCCCACAACGACTGGAAAATTTCAAGTTTCTGCATTTCAAGCGGCGTCAATAAGCCCCATCAATTCCGCATCAGAACGATGTCAGGAAGGAAACTGCGTTACCGCCGTAATTACGCGCTTGCTGGCAAGCGCGCAGGTAATCTGCACCCGCCGCCCCCTGCTCATCATCCAGCGGGCCACCTTCGTGCATTACCCGATACACGCGATAGCGATGGTACATTTTCAATTGTGCGCTAAAGGGTATGAAGCGCTGAGGGTCGCGGCCAAACGTCTTTTCATCAAACCCGGGCAAGCGATACCAGGGAACGGTTGGCCGTGCATGATGGGCATTGTGAAAGCCGAAATTCAATACCAGCCAATTTAGCGGAATGACTCGCAAGGATAAGGGGCAGCTGAAGGTGTGATCCTGCTCGGTCGCCCGACCCCCAAAACGTGAAGCGGGTTTGTCTTCGAACAGGCTGGGATTGGGGCCGTAATCATGATGCGTGCTGTCCATCAACCGCAGCACATGCAAGAGAATCAAATAAGCCAGCACATAGCCAATGGCCACCTTGGGATAAAACCAGGCGAGTGCCACAAAAATGCTGCCACGGATCAGGATCACCAACACATTACGCGGTCGCTGGTCACGACGTTGCGGAATGATAAAGGAAGTAAAAATCGTGACGAAATGCATGATCAGTTCATGCGCCGGAATATAAATCCATTCGAGCCAGCGGGTCAGCCGATACACCATCGGATGCTTCTCGAAATATTTCTCATACTCCCACCACACTGCATCGTCATTATCCATGTGATGACGGAAATGTTTGTAACGGATGTCTTCAAAAGTACCGTAACAGGTGCCGGTGACCCAGTTCAGAAAGCGCCCCAAACGCGCATTGTGCTCATTGCGCTTGAAGATAGTGTTATGACCACACTCATGAATCAGGTATGCAGCGATGATCATGCCATGTGCCAGCACCAATACTGCCAGACCATTCATCCACCAGGTTGATGAAACCAATCCCGCAAAACCCAAACCATAGGCCAGCACGGCATAGAGCAATGCACCGCCGTGATACAACAGGCCTTGCGGTTCGTGCAGGGGTCGGGTGAGTGCCATGGCAAAAGAATTATTCATGGTGCACTTACTATACCGGCTGCATCAAGCGCAGCAATAATCAGCGCAGGATCTCCGGCTGACATCAGGTTTACACCCGATACGCCGGGAATGTCGCGCAACTGCATAATTTTCTCGGCACAGATGGTTACGCCTTCGAGTTCCGGATCCGTAGCCTGGCTGATGCGTCGCACCAGCTTTTCTGACATCACCGACCCTTGCAGTGCGAACTTCAATTCCCTGGCAGCCGCCCCGCTGGGCAAGATTGCCAGACCCGCCATTACGGCACACCGTCGCGGAATATTAGCGTTCACCAGATGCTGCATGTAACGTCGCATGGATTTCATATTGAAACAGATTTGCGTCTGGACAAAGTCAGCCCCGGCAGCCAGCCGAGCCAGCAATGATTTCGGTTGCCAGTCCTTTTTCGGGACAAACACCGTGGCTGCCGTGCCAATATAAAATCCTTTGGCCGCCGGAACAGACTCATCCTCAACCATCAGTCTGGCCATGGTGACCAAAGCTTCACCACTGACCTCCAGCACTTGCCGCGTAGCCGGTTTATAGGTCGAAGGCAGCTCCTCACCGCGAGTCAGTAAAACACTTTCTACACCCAATACTGCAAGCCCAAGCAGATCGTTTTCCAGAGCAATGCGGTTTCTGTCGCGGCCAGTGACGTGTACCAGTGGGTCCACGCCTTCCCCCAAAAGCACGCTGGCAGCCGCGCTGGCAGACATTTGCAGCCGGCCATCATGCGCGTCAGCAACCTGCACGGCTACAACATGCGGTTTGAGCAGTTTGACTTGGCGACGCAGTTGATCGGCGGTGCTGGCCCGGCCCAAAGCGAGGTCGGCGGTTACCACAAAGGATTGCCGGGTGATGGCGTTTTTGAAGCGGTTCAAAGCGGGCTCATTGAGGGTGGTTTGGCGGCCAGAATAACATTTTTCACTGATTCAAATTCTCGCCGGTAACGCAGTGATCGAAAGGCGATTCAGGCTAAATGCAAGTTCTTTACCATGTACACACTATTTGGATCGAGCTGATAGTAAGCGAACGGCTCGCACAGAACGAATCCGTAGCGCTGGTAAAGCGAACGAGCGGGTGCGAATTCGGGAAAGGATCCGGTTTCCAGCTTCAGATCTGCATAGCCGCGATGCCGCGCCGTAGCGATGATGTGTTCAAGAAAACCAGCAGCCACGCCCTTGCCCCGATGTCGCTGGGCCGTGCGCATGGATTTGATTTCGCCGGTGTGATGATCCAGTTGCTTCAGTGCCGCACAGCCCATCAACTCTTCGCCCTGCCAGGCACACCAGAACGTGATGTTCGCCGCGCGTAAGCCAGCCAGGTCCAGTGCGTGCACACTTCCCGGGGGCGTAATACGGTGCATTTCGTCAAGGTGCTCCTGCAGCAGCGCGATGACCACAGGATTGCACAAATCATCGGGCCTGATTTCCATACCTTCTTGACTGTAATTGGGGGCAACAGAGATGGTAACCTGAGCAAATGAAGAACGAATATAAAAACCAACAGCACGTCGCCTCTTATTACGCAGCCACCGCCAATCCCTACAACGACTTTCCCGTTCTGCAAGGTGCGCATCAGGCCGATATCTGCATCATCGGCGGCGGATTCACGGGCGTTGCCTCAGCCCTGAGCCTGGCAGAGCGTGGCTATAAAGTCGTTCTGGTTGAAGCCAACCGCGTTGGCTGGGGTGCCTCAGGGCGCAATGGCGGCCAGATGATTCGCGGCATCAGTGGCGAATCCAGAATATTGAAGAAATTCGGGCCGGATTATGCGGATCTGCTCTGGCAAATGCGCTGGCGGGGTCACGAAATCATTCATGAGCGAGTGGCCAAATACGGCATTCAATGTGACCTGAAATCCGGTTACATGGATGTGGCGAGCAAGCACCGGCAGATGGCGGATCTCGAAGAAGAAGTGGCCTTGATGGAAAAATACCGCTTCGCTTACGAATATCGCCTGTTGAATGCCGCCGAGACCGCCGAACTCAGCGGCAGCAAGGCCTATGTCGGGTCTTTGTTGAATTTTCGTGATGGGCATTTACACCCCTTGAACCTGTGTATCGGCGAAGCGCAGGCAGCGGCCAGCCTGGGCGTA
>JBGTHE010000626.1:0-2383 GCA_041746335.1 Lysobacterales bacterium
ATTTCCACCTGCACATGCTTACCGGCTTCCATGCACTGAATCGCCTCTGCGGCATGCTGTTGCGTGGGCGTGCATAGAATGGCCGCTTCAACACCCGGTTGCGCCAGGGCTTCGGCAAGGCTGGTGGTAGCGTGAGCGATGCCGTACTTGTCTGCCACTTCTTGTGTCTTGTCCAGAGTGCGGCCAACCAGCGATACCACTTCAACGCCAGTTATATTCCTGATGCCATCCAGATGCTTGATACCAAAGGCACCGGGGCCAGCGAGGACTACTTTCATCTCAAATCTCCTTGCATTATTTCGTTTGACAGCCACAGGCCATCAGGAATTTTCCAGCACCAGGTGCCCTACTGCTGTGTTCGACGCAGGCACATGGTAAAAGCGATGTTTCAAATTGACCTGCTCATTCAAAGCACCGCGCATGATCAGCCACATGACCAGTTCGATACCTTCCGACCCGGCTTCACGTACGTAGTCAATATGCGGCACTCGTGAAAGCGTTTCTGGCTCACTGACGATGCGATCGAGGAAATCCTGATCGAAAGCCGAGTTGATCAGCCCCGCGCGCGGACCCTGAAGCTGATGACTCATGCCGCCTGTGCCCCAGACTTGCACGTTCAGGTTATCGTCGAACGACTCAACTGCGTTGCGAATGGCTTTCCCGAGTTCAAAACACCGGCGACCGGATGGGGGCGGATACAACACCACATTTACCGCGAAGGGAATCACTCGGCACGGCCATGCATCCGGCTGGCCAAACAATAAGGACAGGGGCACGGTGAGGCCGTGGTCCACGTCCATGCGATTGACGATGGTGAGATCGAAATCCTGCTGGATCACCGACTGGGCAATATGCGAAGCGAGTTCAGGATGCCCTTGCACAACCGGCACCGGGCGTGGCCCCCAACCCTCATCGGCGGGCTGGAACTGCTCTGCGCAGCCAATGGCGAAGGTGGGCACCAAGTCCATGCTGAAGGCGGAGGCATGATCGTTGTAAACCAGAATGATCACATCGGGCTTTTGTTCAGCGATCCATTGCTTCGAATAGTCGTAACCAGCAAACACCGGCGCCCAATATGGCTCGCGGACTTTTCCGAGATCAATCGCCGCGCCAATGGCGGGAACGTGCGAGGTTGCTACACCAGCAGTGATGCGAGCCATTTATTTGTCCTCCCGGGAACCATTGCCTTCCGGAGAACGTCCGCCTGACAACATCATCTGCGCATACTCCTGCTGGCTCATGCCGGTCATGGTTGCGGCTGCATGCTGAAAGCTGAGGCCATCGCTGGAAAAAATTTTGGCCAGGAAGTAAATATTGCCACCCAGTGAAATCATCCCGTTGTAGTCGCGAGCGAGCACGGCCTGCTTCTGCTCTTCACTCATGGGCCACTCATCCAGATAGCTGCGCTGATCGGCTTTGAATCGCTCACGGTTATTCGCCTTCATCAGGGACATGCAAAATTGGTTCAGGTGATAGCCTTTACGTGCCATATCGGCATCGAAAATTGTAGTGCCGGGCACATCGGAGTAGGGTTTTTCAAGTGCCATGTTTGGGCTTCCTCGATTCATGTATTGTTTCTGGCCAGTACAAGCGCATCGGATTGTCCACCAGCAGTTGGTGTTGCAAATCAGAGCTCACTGCAATGCGCGGTATGAAATCCACCAGCTTGCCATCATCCGGCATATGAGTTTTCAGGTTCGGGTGTGGCCAGTCGGTACCCCATAACACACGATCAGGAAAGGATTCCACAATGCGTCGTGCGAATGGCACCACATCAGAATAGTCGGGCGGACCGCTCAATGACAGGCGCTCCGGGCAAGTGACCTTGGACCAGAAATTCGGGTGCTCCTGCAGCAGTTTCACGAACAGTCCAAATTCCGGGCCATCCACGGGATGACCGACATCCGGCCTCCCCATGTGATCAACCACCACCGTGGTTGGCAGAGTGGTGAAGAAATCGTACAGACCCGCCAATTCATCGGCTTCAAAGTAGATCACAATATGCCAGCCTAGCGGCTGAATCTTCTCAGCGATTTCGCCCAGCGAAGCAAACGGCAGCGCATCCACCAGACGTTTAACAAAATTGAACCGCACGCCACGCACACCCGCTGCATGCAGGTCATCCAGCTCGGCACGCGAAACATCGCGGCGCACTGTAGCAACGCCACGAGCGCGCCCGTCGGAGTGCTGCAATGCATCCACCAGGGCGCGATTGTCGGAACCATGGCAGGTCGCCTGCACAATCACATTGCGTTCGAAACCGAGAAAATCGCGCAGTGCCCATAATTTTTCCTTACCCGCATCGCAAGGCGTGTACTTGCGCTCAGCCGCAAACGGAAATACATAGCCCGGCCCAAATACATGGCAGTGCGCATCCACAGCA
>JBGTHE010000627.1:0-3159 GCA_041746335.1 Lysobacterales bacterium
AGCGGGTACTTGGTGGTTGAAATGAATGTCACCAGCATCAGCGGCGCGTGGCTGATTTACGCTGGCGGCTCGCCTAGCACGCCTGTTCTTGGGCCTAACCGACACGTATTCAACTTCACTGCTGGCGGTCAGATTACAGAAAACTTCCAAGGAACGGGGTCAATCACCGCCACGATCACGCGCATGTTCTTTGTTCCCGGCAACCACGTCCTCCAAGCTACCTCTGCTGCGCGCCCGGTGCTGAGTGCGCGGAAGAATTGGCTGCTGGCAACGGAAACCCTAGCTACACAAAATGTCACGGTAATAGCGGCGTCGCATGTGCTTTCGTTCTACGGCACCGGAACGATCACCCTGACTGGCGTATCTACCGCCGGCCCACTGGTCGGGACGGGCGTTTCTAATCGCGTGTCGCTCACCTTTACGCCAACGGCTGGGGCGCTTACGCTGACCGTCTCTGGGTCGGTTACACAGGCTCAGTTGGAGATTGGCTCATGACCGCTGGCGTCTATACAATCCGTCACCGCGAAAGCGGCAATCTCTATGTCGGCAGTTCCAAGAACGTGAGGCGTCGTCTGAGCGCCCACATGGGACATCTCCGCAAGGGTGCGCACCACGCTTCGCACCTGCAAAATGCATGGAACAAGTACGGCCATGATGCATTCGATTTCAAGCCGGCCATCTGGTGTTCGCCGGAGATGCGCCTGTTCTATGAGCAGTGTTTGATCGACGGACTCAGGCCGATATACAACACGGCGCGCATTGCAGGCACCACCGAAGGCGTAAAGCGTTCGCAGGAGTTGCGTGCGCGCATTAGCAAGGCCGCACGTCAACGCCGCAGTATCCATGAATGGAAGGGCAAGAAGCGAAGCCTTATCGAGATCGCCGAGATGGAGGGAGTGGGCCACAGATACCTCATCAGTCACGTTTGCAATCTCGGTTCAACCGTCGAGGCGGCATTATCCAGAAAGCGCGGCACTGGTCGCCAAGTGCTGGAGCATGGCGGCAGAGCGCAGACACTTCGGCAGTGGGCCGATGAGCTGGGCATCCACCCTCGGCGCTTGCAGTACCGGATCACTGAGGGCTACAGCATCGCTGATGTAATCGCGCGATTAAATCGAGAGGTCAAGTCCATGTCATTCGCCGAACACTGCCGCCTATCGGGCGCAAACCTACAAACAGCAAAGTCTCGCGTGCAGAAAGGCATGAGTAGCATGGACGCAGTTGCCATTTCGGCGGGTAAGATAAAGGAGCGCGTGTAATGGCTGGGCCAACCTCTTATCAGCGAGTGACCTCTGCGTCAGATTACGATACAGCCGGGCAACTTTTTTACGACAAGTTCGACGGCGTGGATGATGGCTACGGCACCGCGACCTTCGCTGCTGGAACGCTGACCAGCGACATGGATTGCTTCATGCTGCTTCGTTACGAAAGTCCAGAAACAGCAATCATCGCTTTTAACGGACCACGAATGTTTGCGTATACGAACACGTATGAATCTGCATCGCCGCACGTGGACGCTGGTTCACCCACTTACTTTATCAATGGAGCCGCTGTTGCGGCTGCAAGAAACACGCTTCATGCGACTTTGCCTAAAAACATTTTCAGCGTGTTAGAAGTGCGGAACCTAGACCTCAGCACGTGGACTGCCATAAACTTTGGCAATGCTGGCGGTGTTTATCAGCTCAACGGTGCTATCGCTGAAATCATCCTCGCGCCGGCACAGTCCCCAGCAAGCCGCACACAAATCCGTGAATACCTCGCGGCCAAGGGAGGGATCAGCCTGTGAGGTTCCAACTCGCAACCGTAGTGCTACCCGCTGCCACTCGCGCCAATATCAAGGCGCTCATGGTGCGCTTGGAGAAAGACGACTTGGGCGACGGCATGTTCACCACCAAGGTCAACGCCACCGGCACCGGCACGACCACGCACTACATCAGCAGCGGCTACATGCCCCACGCCTTCCTGCGGCTCATGCGCAATCCAGTGCTCATGTTCAACACCGCCAAGGCCGCGTGGGAAGCGGACGGTGACGTGTTCCCCTTGACGCAAACGCAAGTGACCAATCGCCTGAACCAATGCACTATCGTCATGGGCGGCGACATCATGGTGGACGGTGTGCCCACTGCACCAACGCCACGGGTCGAGGAAGGCCCGCTGCCTGAGACACCGCACCAAACGCTTGCCCGCATCGGGCTGGCGCTCATCGCCGAACCACTCGCTTAATCGGAGCACCACCATGATCAGCCTCACCCTGTTCTTGATCGTCGCCGCCGTCATTTGTTGGATCATCGCCACGTTTGGCGTTGCCACCCGCTTCAACCTGATTGCCGCCGGCCTCGCCCTGTGCGGTATTGCATACCTGCTGGGCCACGTGTCCGGCTGACGCGCGTGCTACCATGTGTCATCCACTACCACCGGGTGACACATGGCTATCGCACCAGCAAAACGACTCCGCGGCAGGCGCGGCACATGGGCACCGGGCGACAAGCCCCTGCCCATGATCGACCTCGGTTATCAGCGCGTCTCGGAAGATGTCGAGGGCGCCAACCTGATGAAGCAGATCCAGATCCAGCGGCCCGAGCTGCGCGACCTGCTGCAGCGGATCTATCACACGCCGATGGGTGGCCTGCGTCAGCAGCGCACGGGCGCCATCCTGAAGGCGCAGGGCGCCCGCAAGGGCGTCCCCGACTACTGCCTCCCGCTGGCTCGCGGCGGCTACCACGGCCTGTACATCGAGCTGAAGGCGGGCGACGGCGTCCTCGACAAGGAGCAGAGCCTCGAGCTTGAGCGGCTGCAGGCGGACGGCTATCGCGCCGTGTGCTGCTGGGGCGCCCCGGCCGCCTTTGGTGAGCTGGTCCGGTACGTGGCCCTGTGAGCACCGAGCCGGTCGACCTCAAGGGCTGGACCGCGGGCGGCAGGCCCGACAAGAGCGGCCTGTACGCGATCATCGACAAGGGCTATGCCCGACCCCACTTCGCCTACTGGAACAACCGGGATGCGCGCTGGAGCTGGGAGGGGAACCTGCGTGGCGTGCCGGACGTCTGGTACCACAGGCCCGCGCCTGCGCTTCCTGACGACGTACGCGCGCGCTGGCGGCCCGCCGAGGACTGATCCCCGGCGGGTGGTGCGCTCAGTGCGCGGTGCCGGCCATGCCCTCGA
>JBGTHE010000628.1:0-3520 GCA_041746335.1 Lysobacterales bacterium
TGAAGATCGTGGAGATTCCCATTCGATATGCAAATCGAGCGTATGGTGAGACCCAGATTTCGCGCTTTCAACATGGGATGATGTTAGCCCGTATGGTTTTTTTTGCGTTCTTCCGAATAAAAGCTCTATAAGTGCCCCTCAATGTTTGAACACAACAAACTTTCGCCCCAGGAAATTCACCAGTACCGAAGTCGTCGCTACGATCAAATAAACGAAATACTCGTTGACTGGAAACTTTGCCACCAGGTAAGCGCCAAGTGGTGTCCCCAGAAGAAACGCCGTTACTGCCAGGGCGTAGAAGAGGCTGATCTCGACGAGCCTGCTGTGCCGTCCGGATTGGAAGACCCAACGACGGTTGACCAGGTACGCCACTATGTTTGCCAGCAGGAATGCGATTGCGAACGACCAGAAAAAATTCCAGCCGCGCTGAGCGCCTTTCAGGCCAACATCGGCAGGCAGCACCGTCTCGTTAAGCACCGTGAAAATCGTCAAATGAATGGCCGTGGCAAACCCTCCTGCCATCGCATATTTGACAAACTGGATCGAAGTCTGCGACTTGTTCTCGGCGAATCTTTGTAGCGGGTTCAATTTGGGTTTTGGCTGCTGAACAAAAACTTCAGTTGAGGGTAACGCGCGGAAAAAGATCTTCAAAGCGCGTGTCTTTGGCATGGCCCAGCCGGATCGACTCCCATAACCAGTGGTGCATCTCGGCCACAGAAAACTTGCCTGCAATGGATGCTGCCCGCTCGCGCATCTGCCGCTGCATTTGTGGATCGGTTACATGGTCCACCGCCTGCCGCAGGCTTGATGTCTCATAGTCACAAGTAACGCCGATGCCGAAGCGCCTGACAAAATGAGCGGCGGCAGTTTTGGGGCTGCCCATGATGATCACCGGGGTGGTGGATGTCGCCATGGCAAAAATGATGCGTCCGGGCAGGCTGAGCATGGACAGGTCCTTACGGTCGTCATTGTCATCGAGGGTACCGGTTGGAACCACAACAAACGCAGCCTGTTTCATCTTCTCCACCAGCGTCACTTCCGGGATGAGTCCGTGGGCATTGATGCCCACCGGTTTGTCCTGACCCGTCGCGATATCCATCCATGGATATTTGGTGTTGCCGTACCAATCGAGCTTCAGCCCGGCACCACACGCGGCCGCTGTGAGCATGTCAAACCATTGTTTGCTCCAGAGGCTACCGATCAGCACGCCCGAATTCGAGCTTCCTCCTAAGCTGTCAGCCGCCTCGTAACCGTCGAACACCAGGTGATGAGGGACGACCGCAGGCAAAATATGGAACGCCAGGCCGTATTTATTTTCATAGGCCTCCCTTAATTCAGGATGCGTGGCAAACCGAATCGAGCACCCGGTCAGGAATTCGCGCATCAGGGCATCCGGTATCACGTTATCGTAGACATTCTGATCGTCCATGATGTATGTCCCCAGTGCAGCCTGGTAGTGCTCCGCGAGGGTCAGGGACGTGATGAGGTCATCCGCCCGGTACGGGACACAGAGAATTTTTGTGATGTGATTGTCGCCGACGGTGGTGATTACGTTGTCGGCAGCCTGCTCTCTGGACAGACCCTCGTGGGTGATGAAGTGACTGAGGTCGCCAAAATAGTGCTCGCCATCATAGAGATTCATGGAGTGGATTGACAGCACCTCCGGCGTTCCTTCGACAATCCGCTGTACCAGCGGCCCGGTACCATGAAGCTGATTGATTTCAAACGCAGTGACGACGGCACTGGCATTGGAAAGCACCGTGCCCAGCTGTTCAAACCGGTCATTGATGGGCCGGCCCCGTTCCAGCGAGCGCCAGATCCACGTGGACATGTTCTCGGCTGAGAAGGTGCGGGCCAGGTATGCGGCCCGTCGGCGAAACCGGCTTTGTTGCTCCGTTGAGCAGATCTCCGTTACGGCTCGCTGAAAGCTCTCGGGGGTATAGTCGCATACCAGCCCCAGCTGCATGTCCTCAACAAACCGGGCAGCGGCGGTTTCGCGGCTACCGATGACGATGAGGGGAGTATTGGCGGTAGCGGTCAGAAAAGTAATTCGCGATGGTAAGCTCAACTGTGCCAGTTCGGGGCGGTCGTGTGCCTCACCGGTGCTGCCGGTCAAAATGACGGAATACGCTGATTTCCTCAGTGCATTTACCAGCTCTGGCTCGGGACGAAAGCCCTTGAACGTAATGCCGTCTTGCTCCAGTTTGGCATCGTCGAAGGCCAGCCAGTCGCGGTTTGGGTTGCCATACCAGTTGATGCCGATGCCGGTCTGCCGCGTCAGGTCCCGCAGCTGATCCAGCCACTGCTGGCTCCAGATGTTACCGATCAGCACCCCCGACGGCAGCCCGTCGGCGGGATTCAGTTCCTGCAGTCGAAATGCCGGTTTGGTCTGAATCAGCATGGAATCGACCAACGGAGGCAGGAACCAGAACTTCAAGCCGTACTTTTTCTCGTAGGCCGCGCATAACTCGCGGGAAATTCCCAGGCGCAGATCTGATTTTTCCAGCAGCTCGCGTATGTGCTGATCTGGTATGCCGTGGACGAAAATATTTTGATCATCCATCAAGTAAGTACATAGCGGAATATCGAGCACATCCTTCAAAGCGATGGAAGTAAGAACATCATCTGTGTAATAGGGAACCGATAGGATACGCCTGCCTTTACCTTGACCGAGAGCCACCGAGACCCTTTTGGCAACTTCCTCTGGCAGTTCATTGCTGTGACTGAGGCAGGCATGGGCAAAACCAAAGTCCTGGTTTCCGTCATAGAGATTTTTTGAACGAAGGGAGAAAATATTCGCGCTGTCGGGGAAAAGCCTTTGGAGCAAAATACCCACGCCCTGCCTGCTGTTTACCTCACAGTGGACGACGATAATATCGGGGGTTGCTTTACCGAAGGCAAATTTCAGCGGATTGAATTTGCCTGAAAATTTTATCCATAGCTTTTTTAGCCTGATCCTGGCAGGAGCTGTTCTGGCTAATAGTCTGAACCTCCACTCCGCATGCTTTGCGATCAACTTTTCTTTCAGCATAGTGCTGGGGCCCTGAGATCAGTAAATATGAACGGATTTGGTTTGGGGTAATGAACTAATCTTTGAAGACTTGGTACGAACCTGAAACGAATCATAACAGTTTGAATTGAGATTCCCATGTACGGTCAGCGTCTGCGTGGCGCCGTGCCAGCGGGGAACTATAGTAGAATGCCCGGCGGCGGCGTCAGTCGCCTCCTTTAATTGGTTAATTGAGATACCATGGCTTGAGGGGTGAACGTGCTGAATACAGAATGTCAGAGTGAAGTTGTGCCTGTGGGCGGCGGGCAAAACCGGTGATCATCGACATTCGGCCACCCTCGGGCTGGCCGCGCCTCCAGCTCGGAGAAGTCTGGCATCATATCCAGATCGTCAAAATCCTGGCGGTGCGTGATATCAAGGTCCGTTACAAGCAGAGTATCGCGGGGATTGGTTGGGCCGTGGTTCAGCCGCTGTTTACGGTGCTGGTGTTCACGGCGATATTTTCCAGAA
>JBGTHE010000629.1:0-3185 GCA_041746335.1 Lysobacterales bacterium
CGGTTGAGTGAAGGTCAGCTGGATACAGCCATGGATAATTTCCATATTTTGCAAGAGGAGTATGCCAAGACTCCCTACGCATCCCTGGCGGCACTACAGATGGCGCGGGCCCGAATCGAATCCAAGCAACCCGAACTTGCCATTAACCACTATCGATTCGTGATGGAAAAGGGTCAGCCTGCTGGTTTGCGAGTGGTTGCACGCGAACGGCTTGCCCGCGTGTTACTGGATCAGGGTCAGGCTGAAGAAGCTTTGATCACCATCAATGGTGAAACAACTTTGAATGGTTACGAATCCCGTTACGCTGAAACCCGTGGGGATATTCTCGCGACGCTGGGGAGAAAGGACGATGCGATCGCGGCATATCAGGAAGCATTGGATACCCTGGAAGAAGGTCTGGGCGATCGCGCATTGTTGGTGTTAAAGCTGGAATCACTGGGTGTTGTCGATGTAGCTGAGGCAACTGCGACATGATCCGGATTGTTCTCACTCTGCTGCTGTGCGGTCTGCTGTTGCAGGGCTGCAACTGGATTCGCAATTGGGGAGATCCTGAACCCGGCGAGCCAGCCGAACTGGTTGACTTTGACGCCACCGTAAAAGTTAAAAAAATCTGGTCAACCGGCATAGGCGATGGCATGGGCAAACAAGGTCTGGCCATGGCACCGGTTTATGTCGATGGCAAACTTTATGCCGCGGACTACGAAGGTCGGCTGCTGTCACTGGATGCTGAAAACGGCAAGAAACTGTGGAGTATCAAAACCAAGCAGCCTTTTTCCGGTGGTCCAACCGTTGGCGATGAATTGTTGATCATGGGCACCATTGATGGCGCCGTAATTGCCTTTGACGTGGACAATGGCAATGAGCGCTGGAGCGCAAAGGTGTCTTCGGAAGTTTTGTCAGTACCTGGCATTGCTGATGACGTGGTGGTCGTGCGTGGCATCGATGGTCGCGTGTTTGGCCTGGATGCAGAGACTGGCGCGCGCTTGTGGATTCATGACCATAGCGTGCCCTTGCTAACCTTGCGAGGCAATGCTGACATCCTCGTTCGCGGGTCAACTGTATACATTGGTTATGACGATGGTTCAGTTACGGCTCTGCGAACAGAAGATGGCAGCCTGATCTGGAATCAGTCCATCGTATCCCCCGAGGGCCGTACTGAGCTGGAACGTCTGTCCGACATCGGAACCAACATGGTCGTAGTGGCGTCCGACCTGATTGTTTCCAGTTATAAAAGTCGTGTGGTTTCGCTGGCGGCAGATTCCGGCCGCATGTTGTGGTTCAAAGATATTTCTTCCGCCACCGGGGTGACTGTTGATCGTACCAATCTTGCCATCAGCGATAGTGTTGGTGATTTGTGGTTGCTGGACAGACGTAACGGCGCTACGCAATGGAAAATCGACCAGTTGACTAACCGCGGACTTGGTCGGCCTGCTTTCTATGGTGAATATATCGTTGTTGGTGACAAGGAAGGCTACTTGCACTGGATAAATGTCAGCGACGGCAATTTTGTTGCGCGTGAGCGCGAAGGCCGCAAAGGATTCGTCAGTGCACCTTTGACTATTGGTACCACCACCTATGTGATGACCACTGATGGCAAGCTGGCCGCTTACCGGGCTGGCGCTGCGCTTTAAGTGCAAGCATGTTGAAAAACTGTGATACCAGTAATCGCCATCGTTGGACGGCCGAATGTAGGTAAGTCCACTCTGTTCAACGCGCTGACGCGAACCCGGGACGCCTTGGTTGCCGATATACCGGGGGTCACGAGGGACCGGCAATACGGCATCTGCCAGGTGGGTAACTCCTGCCTCCTGGTAGATACCGGCGGCCTGGTAGGCCAGGCTGAAGGCATCGATTATCTCACCGCCAAACAGGTGCATCAGGCGATTGAAGAATCGCATCTGGTGCTGTTTGTCGTTAGTGCCCGGGATGGGCTTACAGCAGCTGACCATGAAGTCGCCGGGTTGTTGCGGAAATCGGGCAAGCCCGTGCTGGTATTGGCCAACAAAGTGGACGGCATGGATTCCCACACTGCCACCATTGATTTTGCGGCACTAGGTATGGGTGAGCCGGTCGCGGTTTCTGCTGAACACCGGCAGGGTCTGGATGACATCATGGAAGCTGCCGAACAATGGCTGCCTCCTGAAAGTGCGGATGATGAAGACGAAAATGCAGACCAGGGCTTGTTACGTCTGGCCATCGTCGGACGTCCCAACGTCGGAAAATCCACTTTGGTAAACCGCATACTGGGAGAAGAACGAGTACTGGCTTTTGATCAGCCAGGTACTACACGCGATTCCATCCGTATCAGATTGGAACGGGATGGTCAGAAGTATGAACTGATTGATACTGCCGGCGTCCGTCGCCGGTCCCGCATTTCCGATGCGGTTGAGAAGTTCAGCACCATCAAGGCTCTGCAGGCCATTGAACGAGCTCACGTAGTCGTGCTGATGGTAGATGCGCAGGATGGGCTGACCGATCAGGACACAACCTTATTGGGTCACATCCTGCAGCAGGGCCGGGCGCTGGTCATTGCCCTTAACAAATGGGATGGCCTTGACGGCTATCACCGGGAACAGGTCAAGAGTGAGTTGGATCGTCGCCTGACCTATGCCACCTGGGCACGGCGGGTAACATTGTCCGCACTGCACGGTTCTGGCATACAGGAATTACTGGATGCTGTGCAGCAGGCATGGCGCAGCGCCAGCATGGAATTTTCCACACCCGAGCTGACACGGGTGTTGATCAAGGCTGTCGAAGCACACCAGCCGCCCATGAGTCAGGGGCGAACTGCCAAGCTGCGGTTTGCGCACAGTGGTGGAAAATTTCCACCGCGTATCATCATCCACGGCAGCCGCACAGAAACCCTCGCGGAATCCTATCAACGTTATCTGGCCAGCACTTTTATACGCCATTTCAAACTGAAGGGAACACCTCTGTTTTTGGAATTCCGCAACAGCGCAAATCCTTACAAAGACAAAAAGAACGTTTTAAGCAAGCGCCAGGTGCAGAATCGTCAGAGACTGAAAAAGTTTGTCGGAGGAAAGGCCCGTAAACCCAGTCGCTAGAACTGAGGTTTTGAATGATTAAAGAGTCCAGGCGCCGACGTTGCGCTCGATGTGGTTGCGAAAGCCGGGTTCATCCGGCTCCGTATTGGACGGGAAATGTTCTATCAGCTCACCATCACG
>JBGTHE010000630.1:0-2038 GCA_041746335.1 Lysobacterales bacterium
CAATAATGCTACCAGGTTCTACCCAGTCGCCCACTTCCCAGAGCAGGCTTTCATTGTATCCATAAAGGCTCATGAATCCTTCACCGTGATCAATGATGATCATCAGACCGTAGCCACGCAGCCAGTCAGCAAAGGCCACGCGGCCGTAAGCAATGGCAGCAACTTCACTGCCGGGCTGCGCATCGAAAACCCATCCTTGCCAATACATGCCCCCACTGCGTTGCTGGCCGAAGGCCTTACGCACCTTGGCCTTCACAGGTGTTGCCAGACGGCCCTTCTGTGCACTGACAGAAACGTGCTGCCCAAGATTGCTGGGGATGTCAGCCAGGACATCGCTCAGTTTTTCAAGCAGTTTTTCCAGGTCCTGGCGATTCTGTTCAAACTCCTGCAGCTGCGCTTCCCCGCTGCCAATCTGTTGCAGCAAGTCCGCCAAAACGGTTTGACGCAGCACACGCTGCTGCTCTTTTGACTCTAATTCCAGGTGCTGGCTTTGGCGAGCGCTATTGATTGCCTGCAGCTGCAATTCAATACGCTGATAAATGGTTTCCAGGTTGGACAATGTTAACCGCAATTGCTCAATTCTTCGCGATTGGACGCGATTGATGTGTTCGTAGTATGCCAACATGCGGCTCAGCTCTGTGGCGTTGTCCTGATTAAACACCAGCTTGAGGCGGGACTGCCGTGTCAGGCGATAGGTATCACCCACCTGTTTGGCCAAGTGTTGTTGATCCAGCTGAATTTGTTCCAGTTGTTTCTCTTTCTCGATTTCCAGTCGGTCCAACTCTTTCGTCTGTTCATCCAATTGTTTTTCAAGTGTCCGGATGGCCTGGCTGGACTCCTGAATCGACAAGTCCAGTTGCTTCAGCTGCTGTTGTTCAGCCTGGTGATTCGAACGGGCGTCTGTGAGACTTTGCTGCAATGCTTGAATGTCTTTCTGCAGCTGTAACAGTTGTAGTTGAACTTCCTCCTGGCGTGGTGATCCTGTTGTATCGTTTTGCGCTTGCAGTTCAGGAAGAGAGCACAGGAAGTAAACCAAACCGACTGCAGCCGCAAAGTGCGAAAGCAGTCTCAGTGGAAGCATGACACTTGAGGAATCATTGTCATGCGAGTAATGATTGGCCGGTCATTTCTGCCGGTTGGGCCAGCTCCAGCAAATCCAGCATGGTTGGGGCAATATCACGCAAAGCTCCCTGCGGTTTAAGTCGGGCAGGGCGGCCGTAGAAAACCAGCGGTACCGGGTTGGTGGTATGCGAGGTCAGACTTTGACCGCTGACGGGATCCAGCATCTGTTCAACATTGCCATGATCGGCAGTAATCAACAGTTCACCACCCATTTCATCAATGGCTTGCACGACAGTAGACAGACAACGATCTACCGCCTCGACTGCGCTCATCGCGGCCTGCATGCTGCCCGTATGACCCACCATATCGGGATTGGCCACGTTGCATATGACGACGTCGAATTCTCCGGAGCGTATTGCCCGGGCCAATTGTTCGGCCAACGCCGGGGCGCTCATTTCAGGCTGCAGATCATAGGTGGCAACCTTGGGTGACGGAATCAGAATACGTTGTTCCAGGGGATAGGGCTCTTCTCGTCCACCATTGAAAAAGAAAGTCACGTGCGCATATTTTTCCGTCTCCGCAATGCGCAACTGGCGCAGACCATGCTCGGCCAGCAAGTCCCCCAACAAACGGGGCAAGCCAGTCGGCGCAAAAGCGACAGTCACCGGCAATCCTTCCTGGTATTCGGTCATGCACACAAATGCAGCCAGCTGCATTCGCTGCCGGTCGAAACCAGAGAAAGATTCTTCAACAAAGGCTCGGGTCAGTTCACGTGCGCGGTCAGCGCGGAAGTTAATGAATATGATGCAGTCGCCGGCGTTGATAGGCTCCGCACCTTCCAGAACGGTTGGTTGAATAAATTCATCGTTCTCACCGCGAGCATAGGCGGCGATCAAAGCTTCCTCGGCTGAACTTGCGCCCAAACCTGATTCAGCCAGGGCTATAGCGCGGTAAGCGCGTTCCACGCGGTCCCAAC
>JBGTHE010000631.1:0-4173 GCA_041746335.1 Lysobacterales bacterium
TCGCTTACCCCGATAGCTTGCTCAGTAGCGGACTTGGCTTACCCATGATCATGACAGCGATTGCGGCTGGGATGTGCGTGCTATTTCCGATGCGCGAAGCGTTGAATATGCCGGTGCTGGAGCGCCAGTCATCAGGGTGGCAATTCAAGACCGCGGCGAATCGTGATCGAAGATTGTTCGTAAGCGGAGCAGTGCTGGTGGTGCTGGCCGTTGTCCTGGCAGTCACCGCCGAAACCCTATGGATGGCTCTAGGATGCATGGCGTCATTGTTGCTGGGCGCCGCCTTATGCCTGCCTGCGCTTTTGCGCCTGCTTCTGGGTGCAGCTTCCCGGCTGGTTCCTTCTGCCTGGCCCCGCACGGGCTGGTTACTGGCGGACAGTCGCTACTTACTGGGTCCGGCGGCCCTGGCCTTGATGGCCATCACACTGGCACTGGTCTCTAACAGCGGGCTCAATACCATGATCGGAAGTTTTCGCCAGGCTACCGACAGTTGGTTGCAGCAGCGCCTGGTTGCCGAAATTTATCTCACCAGTGAATTATCCGAAACCCGGGTGCAGGACTGGCTGTCACAGCAGGCACCGGCTGTCAGTATCGCGGCTCGCTACGCCACGCGCATGACGGTGCAAAGTCCTGTCGGGGTGAACACCATCGTTGTAATAACGGCTCTTTCTGATCATCCCCGGTTCGAAAACAGTGTGGAACTGATGCGCGGAGGCAGTGCCGCCAAGGGGGCTTTTGGCAGTGGATTCGGCGTGTACGTCAGTGAACGAGCCTGGCGCCTGGATGGGTGGCAACCCGGCCAGGAGTTGCAACTGTGTTCGAGTGTTGGAGTGCTTCCGATACTGGGCGTATACCGCGATTACGGCAATCCACAATCCCAGTGGATGATCAGTGAAAAATTATTCAAGTCCTGCTGGCCAGACATTCGGCCCAGTGGATTTGGCTTGATGGGACCCGAGCAAACGGACTGGGATGATTTGCGTGCTCGCCTGACCATTGAATTCAATCTGCAAGACAACGAAGTCATCAATCAACAGGAATTAATGGCTGTTGGATTGTCAGTATTCGATCGCACTTTTTCTGTGACGCTGGCTCTCAATGCTCTCACGTTACTGGTGGCCAGCATCGGCATTTTTTGTGCGGTAAGTGCCATCCATCATCACCGCTTGCCGCAACAGGCTCTGCTCACTGCATTGGGGCTGACGCGGCGTGAGCGCGCCACTTTGCTGATGCTCCAATGGGGCTTGCTGGGTCTGTTCTGTATCGTGCTGGTCTGGCCATTCGGGTCGCTATTGGCTTGGGTGCTGGCGGCCGTTGTAACGCCCGTGGCCTTTGGCTGGAGTTTTGCCTTGCAGCCGGAATGGAGCTATCTGCCCAAGCTGGCGCTGCTGGCCATCGGCTCTTTGCTGCTTGCTGTATTGCTGCCATCACTGCAGTTGCTGCGTGCCTCGCCCGGCCAGTTATTGCGCGAGCGCTCGGTATGAAAGGTGCCCTTGTTCCTGCGCTGCTGCTTTTTTGCGGATTGACTGTGACCGCTTGCTCAAAAGAGTCCGAATCGCAAGCAACAAGTGATGTGGCCATGCTGGCCCAAGGGATGGAGGGGTTCAGCCAGGCTGTGCCCGGATATGAATTTTCCTTTCCCAAAGATCATGGTCCGCATTCAGACTTTCGCATCGAATGGTGGTATCTGACCGCCAACCTGCAAGATGCAAGTGGTGAGCATTATGGTGCTCAATGGACGCTCTTTCGAATTGCCATGCAGCCTGCGGCAGACCCGCTGAAAACTGATGGCCCGAAGGGAATTTCACAAGACAGCAATCCCTGGCTGAGCGAGCAGGTTTACATGGCGCACGCGGCGATTACCTGGCCGCAGGGTCATGCAGGCTTTCAGCGTTATGCCCGCGGCGGAGATCACGCCGGCGTGGCTCAAGCCGGTGCCCGGGCTGAGCCATTTGCGGCCTGGCTGGACGATTGGTCATTACACAGTACAGTTACAGACACTGGCAACAACTGGTTGCCCTTGCAGGCTGAGTTCCGTGAAAGCGATATGGGCTTCCAGCTACAGTTGGATAGCGACCAGGCCCTGGTGCTGCAGGGCGAGTCTGGTTTTTCGCAAAAACACGTCAGTGGCAGTGGCTCCTACTACTACAGCCAACCGTTTCTGCTGGCCGAAGGCAGCCTGACCGTCAACGGGCAGGAAATTCCTGTGTCAGGACAGGCCTGGCTGGACAGGGAGTGGAGCAGCCAGTTTCTGCAAGCTGAGCAAAGCGGCTGGGACTGGTTTGCTTTGCACCTGGATTCTGGCGAAAAAATCATGCTGTTCCGCCTCAGGAAAAAGCAGAATTCAGCTTCGGGTGAAGACGGGGACTTCCAGCACGGCGTGCTTATTTCGCCAGCGGGACAAACAACACGTCTGGACAGCCGGCAGATTGAATTCGAAGTGCTGGAATTCATGCGTGTGCATGATCGGCGCTTGCCTGCAGTATGGCGAATCAAATTGCCCGAAATCGGGCGAGAGATGTTGATCACTCCACTGCTGGAGGACCAGTGGATGGACGTGGACTTCGCTTATTGGGAAGGTGCCATTGAAGTCTCAGGCTCCAGTGCCGAAACCAGTGGTCGAGGCTACCTGGAAATGACGGGTTACCCGCCTGGTCCCAACTAGGGCCAGCCCATTTTATAAGCCGCGTTAATTTGTGTGCTTTACCGCACAGTGTGCTTTTTCGACCGAGTCTACGCTTGGCCCGTCGCAGTCCCACTGCCGCACTATCCATGATGGCCGCCGTCGCGGGGCGAAATTGGTGTCGCCGCTACTTGGGGCTGTTACGAACCGCACGTTTCGACTCCAACCGTTTTGCCGGAAAAATCCGGCACGGTCTGGATCCTGAACGCGCACAAGTCGATGGGGGCGTCCGCCGCTTGGACCTGGCATCAGCGTATTGCCAGGGCTTTCCGAGCGGAGGTCTGCATTATTCACAACGTTGGAACAGCAAAGGAAATTTAATTTCATGAACAAGCAGATTGAACAGAAGTATTCGAGCGGTAACTTGACCAGGGTGGCACTGGCCTTGGCAGCCGCGGTGTTGGTCTTGGGCGTGGCGGGCAATGTGCAGGCGGCGCCGCCTATTCCCAATGAGAAATGCGGCACTGCGGTGGACTTCACCTTCGATCCCGGCAGCACGGTAACTGAAGGCACGAACGTGACGATTACGCAGGAAATAACGGTCAGCAGCGAGGGCTCTGGCAGCCAGGACTGCGAACTGGGGGTCGGTGACCTCGTCAATGATGGCAATGCGCGCATCCAGGCTGTGGAGCTGGCGGGGGAACCCCGGCCATGCGCCGACCAGAATGCCAGTTTTTGTACTGCGGGTCTGACTGGCAATTCCTGCGCGCTCGACTCGGACTGCGATACTGCGCTCAATCTGGGCGATGGCATCTGCACCGATGTTGATACGTCAATGAGTTCTCAGGAGAATCCGAGCGACGGCTTCCAGCAGGTCAACGTGGACACGACCGGCCTGGGCGGCACTGTTCTCGGTTTTGTCTCGCAGTACGCAGGGCAGGGGAAATATGAGGGCGCTCCAGCGATATGCACCGATCTCACCGTCGTCGCCGAGGAAGAGGAATGCGAGGGAGCAACCATAAGCATTGCCCGCGCCTCCGGCCCTGGCGAGCCAACGGCGCCCGGTGGCGCTTATGACTGGACTTTCCGCGTCACCGTGCACGCCTGCGAAGATCTGTATGGCGTAACCGCACAGGGCGGCACCAATGGCTGGGCGCAGCTGGTCGGGCGGTCCGCGGCTTCGCTGAGTCCCAGCGGCACGACGACAGCGGCAATCCGCAACGCAAACAAGAAGACTGACGTGATCCTGTGGACCATAGGCGACATGGAAGAAGGCGATACGGAAACTCTGGACGTGGCTCTGCGCGGTTCGCTCAAAGGCGCCCCCGATTGCGACGAGCGCTTCCTTTCTGGTGCCTGGTCGGCGCTGTTCAGCCTCGACGGTCTGGTCTTCGAGAAGTCGGATTACACCGGTCGCGTTTCGATTTTCACCAACAGCAATGGTGTCGAGGGCGATTGCCCCTAGAGCCCTTGGTGAGGCTAGCGCATAGCGCGGGGCCTCACGTTCTGCGAACGGTTCCAGCCCGGCGGCGAGCTTTCGTCGCCGGGCG
>JBGTHE010000632.1:0-6824 GCA_041746335.1 Lysobacterales bacterium
ATGCACCCCATCGTTCGGCGCCGAATCGCACCAATCAAGCTCGTCGTGTTCTCTACATCACCTACAACAAACTATCCGAGGGTGATTCACGAGCTGCGTACTATGCAGCGAAACGACAGAGTTATCCGCCGGATATTGAGCGAGACCCCAACCGCGACTATCGATTCCGCGTTTAGACAGCCTGGCTTCATTCTGCTGAATTAAAATCGATGAAAATTGGCTGCAGCATCTGATGCTGCAGAAACACTGATGTAAATCGGGTTTTTGTACGCCTGACAGGAGAACATGATGGAAAATATTCTCGTTCCCGTTTCACCCGGCGAAGTGTTGGACAAGATCACCATTCTGGAAATCAAGTCTGAACGTATCCGGGAGGAAGACAAGTTGCTCAATGTGCGTCGCGAGTTGGCTTTGCTTAAAGAAACGTGGGCCCAAAAAGTCGTTGAAGATAAAAATATACGCCGCTTGCACGATGACTTGAAGGACATCAACGAAGCACTTTGGGATATTGAAGATGCAATTCGGGATGAAGAGCGTCTGCAGCGATTTGAAGAGCGTTTTATCGAATTGGCCAGAAGCGTTTACATCACCAATGATCGCCGTTCACGGGTGAAAAAAGAACTGAATGCCTATCTCGGTTCAGAAATCGTGGAAGAGAAATCCTACAAAGCATATTGACTCATGGTTGGGCAGTTTCACCACTTCACAGCGGGCTGAGCTTGCACCCGGCTTGAAATTTCGCTTACAATCACAGCTTACTCATTTAGACCGGCGGAGGGAATGGCCCTTTGATGCCGGGGCAACCTTCGGAGTTAACCGCTTCGAAAAGGTGCCAATTCCAGCGAGTGGCCCAGTTTTACCGGGTTGTTCGGGAAATGAGTGACCAAGCAGCTGTTCTGATGGGCTTGGTCATACTCACCCCGCCTTGCGGAATTTCCGGATGAGAATTGATTAATCCGGAAAGGTCCGAAAATGGCAAAACTTACTAATACTGCAATCAAATTCACAAAGGCGCCCAGCCTTGTGGATGCTTGTACGTTTTTGCCCCGGCCTCTCAATAACGCAGCCAAAAGTGAGTGACATGGGCAAGTTGAACCAGGAAACTGTTGTAACCCGATTCGGTGTGAACTGCGATGACAATCACGGAGCCGTGATTCCTCCGCTCTATCTCAGTTCCAATTTTGCGTTCCCGAAGTTTGCTGAGAAAGGCCAATACGATTACACCCGGTCCGGTAACCCTACTCGCGATCAATTAGCGGGAGCGCTGGCAGCCTCTGAAGGCGGCGTTGGCGCAGTTGTTACTGCTTCAGGAATGGCAGCGGTTCACCTCGTAACCCAATTGCTTAAAGCCGGTGATGTGGTGATCGCTCCGCCGGATTGCTATGGGGGCTGTCATCGCCTGCTGACCGCAGCTGTCAAAAAGTCGCAATTTGAAGTGCGGTGGGTACCTTTGTGGGAAACCGCTGCCGCCGTGCAGCAAATAGCTGAGACCAAACCACGCATGGTCTGGATAGAAACACCCAGCAATCCATTGCTGCGAATCACAGACATAGAAGCCATATCGAAAGCTGCTCACGCAGTGGGTGCTCTGGTCGTGGCAGACAACACTTTTCTGTCGCCGGCGGGGCAGAGCCCATTGGCCTTGGGTGCAGATATCGTGCTGCATTCCACCACCAAGTACATCAATGGACATTCGGATGTTGTGGGCGGTGCGGTGATTTGTCGTGATCCGGCGCTATTGGAAGAACTGGCCTGGTGGGGTAATTGCCTGGGCTTGACTGGTTCACCGTTTGACAGTTTCCAGACCTTGCGAGGCCTGCGCACTTTGGCTGTGCGTTTTCGGCAGCATCAGGAGAATGCTCAGGTTATCGCTGAGGCCCTGCACGTCAATGAACTGGTTGAAGAAGTATATTTTCCAGGCTTGATCGATCATCCCGGGCATGAGATCGCAGTTCGCCAACAGCTGGGCTTTGGTGCCATGATCAGCTTTGAATTGTCTGGCAGCGATCATGAAATTCCTGTCTTTTTGAATGCGCTTAAGCTGTTTACGTTGGCCGAGTCTTTGGGCGGAGTAGAGAGTCTTGTAGCCCATCCTGCAACCATGACGCATGCTGCCATGTCGGCACAAGATCAGGCCACCGCTGGAATCAGCAGCCGCTTGTTACGTTTGTCTGTGGGAATTGAGCATGTGGACGATCTGCTGGCAGACCTGGCCAACGGTTTCGCCGCGGTTCAACAGTCGCGACTGGAAGCGGTGTCGTCCTCTGCGACATTCATTCGCAAAGTGGCTTGTTAGCCAAGTCCCAGATTTTCGGGAAGAGCACCATGTTGGCCCGGCCTTAGCGCTGTGAGTGCCTGAACCACTGAGACAGTTTTTGTTTTACTGATTCCACGTCAACCAGATTCATCACGCCGGGCACCTCAATGCGGGTGCCCCAGCGCAGCTCCTCCGCCGATTTTTTCCGGTAGATTTCCGCTGCTTTGGGAAACTCATCGACGCACCACTGCAGACAGTTGTAAGGGCCAGAGCGCTGGGACCAGGTTGCGGCATAAAGCCCTAGCACCGGCGTGCCGAGGGCATTGGCGATATGCACCGGCCCGGAATCAGGGGAAATCACCAAATCAGCGGACTGCAACAACGCTTTCGATTGCTCCAGGGTGTCTTTGGCCACCAGATTTACACAGGGGGAATGCATCAGAGCAGATATCTCTGAAGCCATTTGCTTTTCTGAATCGCTGGGACCACCCGTCAGCACAATCCGGGCCTCATGCGTATCCACCGCGTAGTCCGCGACCTCAGCGTAGCGAGCCGGATCCCAATTCCGCAATACGTGACTGGAACACGGGCTGATAACGATATTTGGCCTGTCGGGCTGCAGCCATTGCCCCGCCCAGATTTTTGCCTCCTCACTGACCGGCAAATTCCACACGGGGGGTTCGTCGGGGAGGCCTAACGCACGGGCAAACTCAAGAAAACCTTCAACCTGATGTTGCTGCGGTTTGGCCGCTACTTGCCGGTTAACAAAACAGTGATGAAAGTCGCGCGAGCGTGCTCGATCCCAACCCAACCGGACATTTGCATTTACCAGTCGGGATAACAGGTTGGCTCGTGCTGCCACCTGCATATGCAACAACACATCAAATTTTCGTTTGCGCAGTCGCTCGCGTAACTGACGCACAGCTTCCAGGCCGCCCCGTTTATCAAAAACCAGCATTTCAACGCCTCGCAAGCCGGAAAGCAGGCGATGTTCCTGTTTACCGATGATCCACGTAAGGCGGGTGTCTGGCCAGTGTGCTTGCAGATTGCGGATCACTGGCAACACGTGCGTTGCATCGCCCAACGCCGATAGTCGCAATATGCAGATCGATTCTGGCGGTGCTGGCAGCGGATTGTTCAAGCTTCTGGTTGGGTCCTGATTGACGCTGGATAACAGCCAACGCACAATGTCGGCCGGTATGGTCGGATGCTACTGAAATTACAGATAACGGGTAATCGGGCCATTGTATACGATGCCAATCGTATCCCGCAGCCCGATGCGAACCTGTTCGATCCCGAATATTGGCTTCAGTTGGGGGCTGTGGCTGATCAGGCGATGGGGCGCGGCAACACCCTCATTTTGAATACCGCTTACGGCCCTGCCGTGCTGCGTCAGTATTTACGCGGTGGGGCTGCCGCCCGATTCAGCCGGAATCGCTATTTTTTTTGGGGATATTCGCGTTCGAGGCCCGTCATTGAAGCCAATCTGACCGCCCGCCTGTCCGCTCTCGGTCTACCCGTGCCTCGAATAATAGGGGGCACGTGCCATAGGCGAGGTTTGACTTGCTCAGGAGCCCTGCTGACTCATCAAATCCCTGGTGCCAGGCCTTTGGCTGAGCTGATGAGTGACCTGGCCAGTACAGACCCCATTTGGGCTGCGATCGGAAAGTGTATTCGGCGTTTCCACGCAGCAGGGATTTATCATGCCGACTTGAATGCCCGGAATATACTGATCGATGAGCAACAAAAAGTTTGGCTGATCGATTTTGATCGCGGTCGTGTGCTGAAACCAGGCAATCCACGCTTGCGACTTAATTTGCAGAGATTGCTGCGGTCTTTAAGAAAACAGACAGCTATGCCGGAAGCTGAACTCAAGATGTGTTGGCAGCAGTTGATGCTCGCTTACAATACCGGACCCTAGAATAGACCAGGACCTTACGGTGTGGAGAAGAAACGCCAAAAAAACGGCTGATCCGGCTGAGGCACGGGTAAAGACGGCACTGCGGGTATTGGAATCTAACCGGATGATATTGGTCGCGGCCAATGCTGACCTGGTGCGCGCTGACCTGAGGGGAGTTGATTCGCTGGGGGAAATGCTGGATGCTCGCGTACCGGAAAATTGGCCACCGGAGTTGTATGACCGGGAGGCCATGGAATACGCTCTGCGCATGCTGCAAGAGGCAACCGCGCCGGGTTGGTCGTTCTGGTACCTTCTGTTGCAGTCCGAAGAGCAAGCCAGCGTCGTGGGAATTTGCGGTTTCAAAGGACGGCCGGATGCGATGGGCTCCGCTGAGATCAGTTATTCTATCGTTTCGCAATTCCGCAATCAGGGACTGGCTTCCGAAGCGGTAGATCGTCTGGTTCGCTGGGCATTCAGTCATCAAACCGTACTTGAGGTCAGTGCAGAAACACTACCTCACTTGCAATCATCTATCCGTGTCATGAAAAAGAATGGCTTCGAGTACTGCGGGGCTGGATCTGAACGAGGAGTCGTCCGTTATGCAGTACAGCGTCCAGACCGACGTTAACGCAATCAAGGCCAAATCATTCAATTCATTTTTTTGTTTTGTGATGACGATCTTTTTCTGCGCAAATCTCCAGGCAGAAGTGATAGTCCAGCAACTGGCCAATGAGGGCTTCATACTCAGCGATGGAAAGTCGACAAAGGTGATGGTCGATGGAATGGTGGTGGAACCCTATTCTGTTTACGGTGGCTTGCCGTCAGAACTGTTTACTGCATATACCACTGCTACCGGGCCTTTCGCCGACATCAATTTGGTTTTGGTCAGCCATCAACATCACGATCACAACCAACCCAGTTATGCCTGCCAGTTCATGCAGAAAAGCACCAGCGCCATACTCGCGACATCGTCGCAGGTGGTCGATTTGATGCGTGAAAAATGTCGTCAGTTTGTATCTTCAAGTCCGCGTATACAGATTATCGATCCACAGTATGACGAGACGGAAACCTTGATGGTGGGGGATGCCAGTGTGAATATATTCCTGCTCAGCCATGGAGGCGGAAAGTACGAACATTTAAAAAACTATGGGCACCTGGTAGAACTGGGCGGAATGCGAATACTGCACATCGGCGATGCCGCTATGGAAACGGCGGACTTCAAACGGGCAGCGGTTGCTGACATGAAGGTGGATGTTGCATTAATTCCGTTCTGGTATTTTCAACCCGGCCCCGGTGGCGGCATGGTCCGAAGGTTTCTGACTGCAAAACATATGATTGCCACGCACATCCCACCCGGTGAAATGGCCGAGGTGAAGGAATATCTGAAAGTGGAGTATCCCAACGTTGTGATTCTTGAAAACACTCTGGATGAAGCACGTTTCGGCGAGTAGTTCGCGCGTTGTAGCCCCTGCATAAAATGTAAGTTCTGGAGTCGACATTCCCATAAGAAAGCGGAGTTTGTGCGTAACTCGCTTTGTATCCTGTCAATTTGGCGGCGGCACGTTTATCTGCTGCCCGCATTGCCTAAACTTAATTTCGATCGATCGACAGAGCCACTTCATTCTTGGAAAATTCCGCTTGCAAGTTCCAAGAATGATATTAAAATAATATCATTACTGTATCACTGGAGAGACCAAATGATCCGCGAAAAAACCGTCAATGTATTGTCTGGTTATGCACCCCTGATTGTGGTTCCGCTGCTGTCGCTGCTATTTGGTGTGATGTTTATAGAGTCGAACAGTACGAACATGGCAATTACGTATGTTTTGCTGCTGATAGTTTCGTTGTTCTGTTTCAAGGGTTTTTTCATGGTGCACCCAAACCAGGCGGTGGTGATGCAGTTGTTCGGCAGTTATGTCGGTAGTGTGCGGGCGAATGGACTGCGCTGGGCCAATCCCTTTTACGCCAAGCGTGCAATATCACTGAGAGTGAGGAACTTCGAAAGCGAAGTACTCAAGGTGAATGACAGTTCAGGTAATCCGGTAGACATTGCGGCCGTTGTGGTCTGGAAAGTCGTTGACTCTGCAGAAGCGTGTTTTGAAGTCGATGACTATGAAAGTTTCGTTCACATTCAATCCGAAGCTGCATTGCGAAATTTGGCCACCAGTTTTCCATACGAGGCACATAGCGATGATGAGGTCGCCTTGCGCAGCGACCCGCAGGCCATTGCCGAAAAATTGCGGGATGAAGTGCAGGATCGTCTGGAGAAGGCGGGAGTTCAGGCTATAGAAGCACGAATCAGTCATCTGGCGTATGCCCAGGAAATTGCCGGTGCGATGTTGAAACGTCAACAGGCGCAAGCCATTGTTTCTGCCCGGCGCCAGATCGTTGATGGTGCAGTGGGCATGGTAAAAATGGCCCTGGAGCAGTTGGAGGCCGAAGGCGTGGTAAGCCTGGATGATGAACGCAAAGCGAATATGGTCAGCAATCTCCTGGTGGTGTTGTGTGGTGAAGAAAATGCCAGACCTGTGGTTAATGCCGGCAGCCTGTATTGAGGGCTGTGAGTCAATCGCAGTTGTTCAGCTTCAATATGGCCAAGAAAAAATCATTTCCATTGCGCATCGATGAGGATACCTGGGATGCCTTGAAGCGATGGTCCGATGACGA
>JBGTHE010000633.1:0-4834 GCA_041746335.1 Lysobacterales bacterium
TCTTCTTCTTCGTAAATCTGGGACGCAGTCTGGACGGCTGTCAATGCTTCGCTGAAAGGCACTTGCTGATCCCGCGGCGCTGATGCCCGGCGGGGGATGCGCGTCAGGATGTACACAAAAATCACCACGTGTATCACAGCCGTGTACAGATAGAGGCTGCTGGTGCTGAACCAGCTCATGCTGGCGCCCGCCAGAAAAGGTCCGACTATGGCACCGATGCCATACATCAACAGCAAGCCACTGGACACCATGACGTGCTCGCCGGGCTCGGCATAATCATTGGAATGCGCTACTGCTACGGAATATAAGGGGAATGCAGTAGCTCCCCAGGCTGCACTCAAGGCAATCAGCGCGGGGATTCCGAGACTGTCGTAAAAAATGCCCATCGTCAGGCCGATACCGGCAGCCAGAATGGCAACTACCGCCATGACAATTCGCCGGTCGATCCGGTCCGACCAGAGGCCAAGGGGCCACTGACCCGCGGCACCGCCAATCACAGCGGCCGTCATAAAGGTGGCGGCGGTTGATACCCGATCGGACACTCCAGACGTAAACACGGGTGCCAGAGACCAGAAAGCGCCATTGGCCAAGCCGGAAGCCAGGCACGCTATGGCACCGGCACGGGAAATGGCAAACAGCCGTTTGTAATCCAGCTGCACCGAGTCGGAGTGCCGTGGTGTGGTACTGGTAGACATGACTACCGGGACGGCAGCCAGAGAAACCAGCACCGAAGCAATGGCAAACAGGGTTATCCCGGCCGGATCATGGAACTGCAGCAACTGCTGCCCTACCGCCATCAATGTCAGGCTGATAAAGGTATAGGCGGAAAACACCAGGCCGCGATTTTCATTGCTGGATTTTTCATTCAGCCAGCTTTCGATAACCACGTAGAGTATGGCGAAGCAGAATCCGGTGATCAGGCGCAACACCCACCAGGCCCAGATATTGACGAACAGCGCCAGGATGATGGGGGTCGCTGAAGCGATCGCTGCCATCGCGGCAAATACCCGGACATGACCCAACTTCTGGACGAGCCTCACTCCCCGCAAACAACCGATGGTGAAACCCAGGAAATAGGCGCCACCCATCAGACCTATACCTATGGTGGAGAATGATTCGAGATTGGCCCGGAGAGGGACCAATGTGCTCTGCAAGCCCTGTCCTGCCAGCAGAATGGCCACGCCAAGCAACAACGAAGCGACGGGAGTGAGCGCACGAATCATGGGCGGCAATGATCCTGTTAGGGCCCGCGTCCAGCCGATGACTGCCCCGGTAAGCCGCCGGCGTCGGGCTCGTCATCCACTACAAAATGACAACCCTTGCTGACCGGGTTCAGGCCTGCGGCATGCACTACCAGCAGAGCGGTCTGCACGGCGTTACGCAATTCGATCAGTTCGCGGGTCAGCCGGCAATGACTGTAAAACGTCTGGATTTCCTCACGCAAGCCCAGCAATATGCGCCGCGCACGCGCCAGCCGCCGCGGTGATCGGACTATTCCGGCGTAATTCCACATGGTTTGCTGTACCAGTGACAAGTCCTGATGGATCAAGGTCGCGTCAGGTAATTGGTTTGGGCTGCGCCAGGGACGGGGTTCCGGCAACGGGAAATTCTGGCTCGCGATATCGGCAATATCCGCCTGCGCTGTGGCGTGGGCACCTGTAAGACATTCCAGCAGGGAGGTGCTGGCGAGTCGGTTGGCACCATGCAAACCAGTGCAAGCCGCTTCTCCGATGGCATTGAGGTTCAGCACATTGCTGCGGCCATTCAGATCCGTGTGAATGCCACCACAGGAATAATGCGCTGCTGGCACAACCGGTATGGGTTGCCGAGTGATATCCACACCGGACTCCAGGCAACGTTTATAAACCCCAGGAAAACGCTCGCGCAGGAATTCCGCTGTCATAGCTGAAGCGTCCAAATAAACACAGGCAGCGCCGCTGACCGCCAGTTCGCGATGTATGGCCCGGGCAACCACGTCACGTGGAGCCAGAGAGCCCAGCGGATGCAGTTCATCCATGAAACGCACACCGGCAGCATTCACCAATTCAGCGCCTTCACCGCGCAGGGCTTCGGTCACCAGGAAACGCGGTGCGTTGTCAGCGTAGAACACGGTGGGATGAAACTGCACGTATTCGAGATCGATCAGGCGCGCGCCCACGCGATAAGCCATGGCTACGCCATGCCCTACCGTGCCTGGCCGGTTGGTGCTGTACTGGAATACCTGCCCAAGACCGCCCGTAGCCAGAACTGTCTTTCGGGCCACGATGGCCACAGGCTCACCCTCGCCAGCCGGCAATACCCAGGCGCCAAAGCAGGTAAGAGGTGCATATCTCGCGGCAATATCATCGGTATTGTGGGACAGGGTTAGCAGATCAATAGCTACCGCCCCGGTATGACGCTCGATATTGGCGCTGCTGTCCACTGCCGCTGAAACCGCTGAATGAATGGCGCGGCCGGTGAGGTCACGCGCATGGATGATGCGCCTTTCGCTGTGACCACCTTCACGGGTAAATTCCAGCTCGCCGCCATCGCTGCGATCAAAACCGACCTGCAACTCATCCAGCAGTAAATCACGAACCGCGGCGGGCCCGTCCCGCACCAGTTGCTCCACGGCTGCCGGATTGGCGGTGCCGTCGCTGGCCGCCAGAATATCGTTTCTGAGGCTGCCGCTTTCGGCCTGGGTATCATAAATGATGCCACCCTGGGCCCAGTCACTGTTGGCTTCAGCAGCACTGCCCATGGATAACAATTGCACCTTCAGACCGGCGCGAGCGGCTTGCAGTGCGTAAGCGGAGCCCGCCAGGCCTGCACCTATGACCAGGCAATCGGTTTCAATTCGAGTGATGCTCATGATCAGCGCTGGGCCAGCTTATCCTGCTGTCTGTTTGGGCGGTTTTCGGGGGGCTGACTTTTTCTTTGAGGCCTTATCATTCAGTTTGCTGGCCACTTTCTTGCCTGCCTTCTGTGTCACCAATTCCATGCTCAGGTCGGCTGCCACTGCGGAATGCGTCAGAGCACCGATACTGATCACATTGACACCGGGCATGACGTAATCCGCAAGCGTGGTCAGTTTGACCCCACCGGAAATTTCAACGATAGCGCGTCCCGCAATACGCTTGATGGCTTCGCGAATCTGCGCAGGCAGCATGTTGTCCAGCAGGATGACGTCAGCACCTGCCTCGAGTGCTGCATCAACCTGTTGCAAGGTGTCAGCTTCCACCTCGATGCGGCAAAGGTGTGGCGCAGCTTTGCGCGCAGCCACTACCGCTTTGCTGATGGATCCTGCTGCGGCCACATGATTATCCTTGATCATCACATGCTCACCCAGAGAGAAACGGTGATTGGAGCAACCGCCGCAGCGCACGGCATATTTTTCAAGCGCCCGCCAGCCGGGCGTGGTCTTGCGCGTATCAGCAATGCGCACTGCAGCTTCACCGGTTCCATCAAGCCCGGCCTTTCTGTTTGCTGCTCGGGCCGCGTCATGGAAACGCCGCGATTGACTGGCAATGCCCGACAAGCGCTGAAGGAAATTCAGTGCAGTGCGCTCGGCGCTCAACAAGGAAAGTGTTGAGCCTGAAACCTGCATAACTACAGCACCCGGTTTTAACACCTCGCCATCACTGGCCAGTAAATTCACTTTCAATGAGGGATCGACACGCTCAAACACCCGGGCGGCCACGTCGATACCGCACAGCACCAGTTCCTCACGCGCCAGCAAGCGGGCTGTTGAGCGATGTGATGGCGGAAAAATGGCATTGCTGGTCAGATCGCCGAAAGCGAGGTCTTCCTGCAGGGCCAGGCTGATCAGCTGTTCAGTTACTGGGAGCAAGTTCAAACATCCTGTCTATGCATCGCGCGGCGCGCAATCGCAAGTCTTCATCCAGTTCAATAATCTGGTCCGGCCGGGGCTGCAGCAGCGCGTCCCGTATTTTCAGCAGGGAATTCTTCTTCATGTAAGGGCAAAGACGGCAACCACCGATGAAGGATTTCTCCGGGTCCTCAATGGCCAGCCGTCCCACCAGACCGCATTCGGTGAGCATCAGGAAATACGGCGCTTCCGTGGTCCGCACATACTTCATCATGCCAGCAGTGCTACCCACGTAGTCGGCCAGGCTGGCAACTTCTTCGGTGCACTCCGGATGCGCTACCACTCGAAGGCCGGGAAACAACTCACGGGCCTCATGAATTTGTTCTGGTGTAAATTCCTCATGCACCATACAGGTGCCGTCTGAGGAAATGATCTCCTTGTCGCTGCCACGCTGTGCCAGTTCACGCCGAAGGTTATCGGCCATCAGGCGATCGGGTACAAACAGGATCTGCTGCTGAGGCAGGGCATCGACGATGTCGTAGACATTGCCTGAAGTGACACATACATCGCTTTCCGCTTTTACTTCAGCGGTGCTGTTGATGTAGCAGACTACCGCAGCATCGGGATACATTTTTTTGAGCTTGCGCACCCCCTCACCGGTAATGGAGTCGGCCAAAGAACATCCCGACTCGCGATCGGGCACCAGTACCTGCGCGTGTGGGCAGAGGATCTTGGCCGTCTCCGCCATGAATACCACGCCTGCAAATACGATCACATGGGCTTTGGATTTCCGCGCCTGGTCCGACAGATAGTAGGAATCGCCCTTGAAATCGCCCACACCGTAAATGATCTCAGGCTCCACATAAGAATGTGCCAGCACTACCGCATTTTTCTGCTTTTTGAGCTGATTGATTTCCAGGGTCAGCGGCGCAATTTCCCGGCATGCATCCATATTCCATTTGCGACCGGTAGCACACTCCACATGCATCAGTGAAGTGAGCAGACGGCGCGCTTCCTGTTCGATCA
>JBGTHE010000634.1:0-1876 GCA_041746335.1 Lysobacterales bacterium
GTTGCCTGCATCTGAAGCCGTATGATGTGATTTACCTCAAGCTGGGCGATGGAATCGAAAAGTGAAAGCGCTAGGCCACCTGATGCCGTTTGCGATAGTCGCGCGGCGTGCAGCCGAACGCCCGCCGAAAGGCCTCGTTGAACCGGCTGAGCGAGCCAAAGCCTGAACTGAGCGCGATGTTCAGGATCAGTTCCTCCGTCGTGACCAGCAGGCGTTGCGCATGGGACAACCGGTGCTGGGTGATGTATTCCAACACCGTAGTGCCGAATGTGCGGTGGAAAACATTCATGGCGTATTTGGGGTGCAAGCCCACCTGCCGGCTGATCGTCTCAATGTTCAGCGGCTCGGTGTAATGCTGCGCGATGAAACCCGCCATTTGCTCCGACCGGCTCAGGCTGCCTTCGCCCAACACGGTCGCGGCGTGCTTTCCTTTGTGTTCCGGCGTGCCCGGCGCCACCGTCAGCGCCAGCCTCCGCAACCGGGCTTCGATTTCCAGCAGGCTGATGCGGTGTCGTTCTTCCGACGGCGCCGCCACGTCCTCCAGCCAGGATTGAAAGAGCGTGCGGTCGGCGGCGAGTCGTGCCTCGTCCGGTTCCAAGATGAGTTGCCCGTGAAGGACGGGCTGGACGAAGTGCTCCGGCAGCCGCCACTGGAGAAACCATACCAACGGAATGGTCATCACAAAGTAATCGGCCTCGCTGGTAGCCGATGATCTGGTGCGGGATGCACGCCCAGAACACCGCCAACCGACCCGCCCCAATGGTCACTTTTTGCCCGCCCAACCGGTAGGTAAGCGAGCCGGCTTCCAGCAAATTCACTTCAATCTCGTTGTGCCGGTCCGGGCGCGGCGTGAGTGTGGGCGTCCACCGCACGCAGGTGAAACCGTAGGGCGCAAAGTCTTTGCGACTCTGATCGAAGCTGGGCATGGCCTTACTATCCCGCAGGAATTCGGCTGAATAAAGGGAGAATTGCGACTACTTGGCTGGCTAATCTGTTAACGCTACCAACCGTGGAAACCGTCGAAAACAAACGTAGTGATCCATAACCCCATCCCAAGCCGCCATGCAACCTCATTCCCGTCAGAATTGTGGAGCTGCCGTTGCCTCCAGTGGCAGCGCCACGCGACGGCACCTCCGCAAACCGCGTGCCTTCACCTTGATCGAACTACTGGTGGTCATCGCCATCATCGCCATTTTGGCGGCGATGCTCTTACCCGCATTGAGCAAATCCAAACTCAATGCCCAGGCCATCGGCTGCATGAACAACGGCAAACAACTGGGTACGGCCTATTTAATGTACGCTCACGACCACAGCGAGATCGCCTTGCCCGGCAGCGGCTACAGCGGCATTCCCTCCTGGTGCGGCGGAGGGTTGTCGAGCGCGCCCGATGCGATAGACGTGAACTTTGTCAAAAACAGCCCCACCTTCCCCTACCTCAAATCGGCGGACGTATTTCGTTGTCCAAGCGACATCGCGGGGTTGCGGTGGCTCGGAGGGGCGATTCAGTTGCGCAACCGAAGTTACGCCGTGAATGGCGCATTCGGCAGCAGTAGCTGGCATCAGCCGAACGTACCTCCATTCAAACACATGACCAAGCTGAGCACCATTACCGCTCCCGGTCCGTCCTTGGTCCATGTCCTGATTGATGAACATGAGAACAGCATTAACGACTCGCACTTTTACCCGTTCCGCAATCTGAAGGCCTATGATAATCGCTGGCTGGATGCGCCGTCAGGCCGGCATGGCAACGCCACCGGGTTCAACTTCGCCGACGGCCATGCCGAGATTCGCAGATGGGTGGACAGTGACGTGCGCCAAGTGGCAATCGGCGGCGGTGTGGTCCAGCCCAACAACATCTCGTTCCTGCCCAATGCCG
>JBGTHE010000635.1:0-2287 GCA_041746335.1 Lysobacterales bacterium
TGCCTGAATTGCGCTGGATAGCAGGCCATTCAGATCTCGACAAGGGCTGGATTGCCGCAGAAGACGACATCTCCATCCAGGTCTGCCGCAAAATCGACCCGGGGCCACACTTTCCCTGGCCTCCGGTGCTGCAACAGTCGGGTCTTGAGCCATTTCCAGCCCAAGCGGATTCTTTGCCAGAGAGTTCCTCGTCAAGCCTCTGAAAGAGCGGCTGGTGAAATGGCTGCCCTCAGCCCCTTATCATTTTGCTCTGGAGTCCTGCAGGATTTGCGCCGTCACCGCTTGCCGGAACGCACCGCCACGACCTCGCCCTGGTACAACAACACCACGCGCTCCAGGCTCCGTCCGGAATTTTTGTAGTACCAGCGATGCACCTTCACCGTTTTCTGGCTGGACCCGATCCAAAGCGCTTCTTGTGCAGAATCGCGCCGTTGAGGCTCACCACAGGTACTGAGTAATTGCGACTGACTATCGCCGCTGCGCACTACCTGGCGGCCACAGCGAAAACTGTCCGCGGAAATGCTGGCTGAAAGTAACAGGCCAACCAAGCCAAGCCCGCAAGCCACTAACCAAACGTGGCGGTTAGAAAAGGCCGGGCCCGGGGATATTTGCGATTGCTTTGCGGTCCGAATGCTCATGGCTACATAGTGCCCCGGTGGAAGACCTCATGCAGTCAGTCATGGCCGTTGCTGCGTGTAGGAAAATCGCCTGATCTGCTGTTGTTCTTGCACATTTGAGCTAGAGTGAGCCCCGGTGCGGCGATTGTTTTAAGGAGCTGACATGCAAATGATCTTCCCGAATGTGTAAAGGCCTTTGAATTCCAGAACAGTGAACGCCGACCCTGAGAACGCCAGCCTCGAGCATGTGCAACGGCAGTGCATGCCGTGCACCGCCTGTTGTGAAGGCTGGCTGTCTGCAGAAGTTAATGAATACATCCTCAAACCCGGTCACGCCTGCCCCCACAGCCTGAACCGGGGTTGCGGCATTTATGCCGACCGACCTAATGAGCCTTGCCGCACCTTCGTCTGCTCCTGGAGGGTTGCGGCCAGCCCTTTGCCCCAATGGATGCGGCCCGACCAGTGTGGCGCCATTGTGTTGCTGTCGCTGCCCTGGCAAGGCGAGCTGGTTATTTCGGCCGTGCCGGTTGGGAAAGAGATTCCGCAAAAAACCCTGGAGTGGTTGCAAGCTTACGCCCGTAAACACCAACGACCCTTGATTTTCTATTCGCGGGTGATTGAGAACGGTGAATACAAAAAGCTGAAACAAACCGGTTACGGACCGGCTGCATTTCGTCAGAAAGTGGCTGATCTGAGCACAGGATCAGAGCCAGGACTTTCCGCCATGAGCGACGAAACCCCTACTTCAGCCCCGGCCTGAACGGGCCCGGTAGCCTACTCCGTAAACTGACTCAATCAGGTTCTTATCGGAGCCGCTGCTTGCAGTTTGCGGCGGAGATTCTTGATGTGACTGTCACTCCCTGAAGGTTTGCGGACGAACAGGCCAGCCTGCGCGACCATTGGCACCAGGCGCTTAGCGCGTCGCCAGAATGATAGCCCGGACAGGCGCTGGATATCCTTCCAGCGTCTGCTCGGGATTTTTCGGATCCAATGCCTCAGCCAGCGATTCAAACTTCATCCAGGGGGTACTGCGTTGTTCGTCAAGCCCAGTGGGTGTGGTATCCACCAGGCGAATGGCCTTGAAACCAGCCTGATCCACCCAGTCCAGCAGTCTCGAAGTGCCTGGTATGGCCCAGACATTGCGCATACGGGCATAACGTTCTTTGGGCCGCAATAAACCGCGGGCCATATCCGCAGGAAGCACCAGCGTTTCCAGTACCATCTGTCCGTCCGGCCTCAGCAATCGCCATAACTGGTGCAGATGCTCGAGCGGATCGCGGCGGTGATACAACACTCCCATCGAACAGACCACATCCATATTGGCCTGATCAGGATCATCCGGGCTCGTGGTGGTGGATAATCCGGGAAGATCTTCAATACCCAGGGGCAGAACAAAATTGGCCTGTGGCCCCGCAAAGTGCCGGCAGGCCAGCCATTGCATAACAAACAGCAAAGTGGGATCGATGCCCACCACCAGGCGCGCCCCCGCCGCCAACATGCGCCAGCCGAAGTACCCATTGCCACAACCGATATCCAGCACTCGCGCGCCGTGCACCTGCAGGTGTGGCGCCAGTCGATCCCACTTCCAGTCCGAGCGCCATTCGCTGTCGATCATGCAGCCCGCCAGGCACAAGGGCCCTTTGCGCCAGGGGTGCAGCTGCATCAGGGTC
>JBGTHE010000636.1:0-4592 GCA_041746335.1 Lysobacterales bacterium
AAAAAGTCCTCAATTTCTACAATTGGGCTGATTACATCGGCCCCAATACCATTGCTGATTTTGAAGCCGAATATGGCATCAAGGTGAACTACGACATCTTTGATGCAACGGCCATAGTAGAAGCCAAATTGCTGGCCGGTAAAACCGGGTACGACGTGGTGCTGCACGCCATGCGCTATTCAGCGCGCCTGATACCCATTGGTGTGTTCCGTCCTTTGAATTTCGAGCAGTTGACCAACCGCACACACCTGGATCCCTGGGTTATGGAAATGCTGGCCCGAAAAGACCCGGGCAATCGTCATGCCGTGCCGTACATGTGGGGCACTACGGGTTTCATGTACAACGTTGAAATGATCCAGAAGCGCATGCCGAATGCACCCGTTGACAGCGCTGCCATGCTGTTTGACCCTGAGGTAGTTCGGCATTTCGCGGATTGCGGCGTGACCTGGCTGGATGAGGCCACCACCGTTATCCCGCTGGTCATGCTCTACCTCGGGCATGACCCACACAGTATTGATGAGAACCATCTGGCAGAAGCCGAAGCGGTGTTGAAATCCGCTCGTCCCCATATCCGCTATATCAGTTCGGGAATGGGCCTGAATGATATGGGAAACCGGGAAATCTGTGTTGCCATGGCCTGGTCGGGCGATTACACCCAGGCACAGAACCGGGCGGATGAGGCAGGAATTGATATCCGCCTCGGCTATACCGTGCCGCGCGAAGGCACGGTGCTGTGGTTCGACAATCTGTTGATTCCGGCCGATGCTCCGCATCCGGAAAATGCTCATCTGTTCCTGAATTTCCTGATGCGGCCGGAAGTGATCGCGCCCATCAGTGATTTCACCGGCTACGGCAATGCCAACCGGGATTCGATACCGTTCGTCAATCCCAAACTCGCCAATGACCCTGCTGCCTGGCCACCGATGGAGGCCAGGAAGGGTTGGCAGGCGGGTCTGATTTACGATCCCAAGCAGGAGCGACTGCGCTCGCGTGCATGGTCCAGAGTGAAGACAGGCCTATGAACACCTTGTTCATCAATCCAGGAAACTCCGAACATCATCGCTTGCAGGGCGAGCCCTGGCGCGATGCATCGCAACGCCCGTTTGTTGAGATTCGTGGACTGACCAAGCGCTTTGGTGAGGTAACGGCTGTCGATAATGCGCATCTGGATATCTATCGCGGCGAGCTGTTTTCCATATTGGGTGGCTCGGGCTCCGGCAAAACCACCCTGTTACGCATGCTGGCTGGTTTTGAACTTCCGAATTCCGGGTCCATCCTGATTGATGGCGTCGATATGACGTCCGTGCCGCCTTATGAGCGACCGGTGAATATGATGTTCCAGTCTTATGCATTGTTTCCGCATATGAGCGTGGAACAGAACATTGGCTATGGACTGAAAAAGGAACGCAAATCGGCGGCGGAAATCAGCGAACGGGTCAGCCAGTTGCTGTCCCTGGTGAAGATGGAGGGCAAGGCCAAACGCAAACCCGATCAGCTGTCGGGTGGCGAGCGTCAACGCGTCGCCCTGGCTCGAGCGCTAATAAAGCGACCCAAGCTTCTGTTACTGGATGAACCGCTGGCTGCGCTCGACAAGAAACTGCGCGAACACACCCAGTTCGAATTGATGAGTCTGCAGGACGAGTTGGGCATCACCTTCATCGTGGTGACGCATGACCAGGAAGAGGCCATGACCCTGTCCACCCGCATTGCGGTGATGAACAAGGGCCATTTCGAGCAGGTGGGTACTCCCGCTGAAGTTTATGAATACCCGGTTAACCGTTTTGTGGCCGACTTCGTTGGCAATATCAATTTCTTCAAAGCCAGGGTGACCTCGCGGACTGCCGGAGAGGTGCGTTTGCACAGTGAAGACCTGGCGAAAGATTTGGTGGTCCGCTGCGACAAGCAGGTTGAAGTCGGAGCAGAGCGCTGGATTGCGGTGCGTCCGGAAAAAATCTTTATCAGCAAAGAAGCACCTGTTCGCGAGAACCTGACCGTGTTGAAAGGCCTGGTGCATGACCTAGGCTACTTTGGCAACCTGTCGGTTTACCGCGTTGCCCTGGAAAACGGCAGCATGCTGCAGGTCAGCGGCCAGAACCGGCAACGCAGTGCTACCAAAACCCTGGAATGGGACGATGACGTGTTTGTTTCCTGGGACACATCCAGCGCCATTCTGCTGGATGGATGAGTCGCTGATCGAATGACTGCTCTCAGCAACCGCATGGATGGACGCAGACAATGGCTGCGTTGGGCTGTGGTTGGCCCCTATGCCTGGTTGTTGTTATTTTTCCTGGCACCATTTTTCATTATTCTGAAAATCAGTCTGGCCGATCCGGTGGTGGCTCTGCCGCCGTTCACGGCGCTGTTTGACTGGACAGCCTCAGGTTGGAACCGAGTACAGGCCAGCCTCGACAATTACCTGTTTCTGTTCCAGGACCCGTATTACATCACCATTTATCTGAGCTCGGTGAAGACGGCGGCCATCAGTGCAGTACTGTGCCTGCTGTTGGGCTATCCGATGGCTTACTTCATCGCCCGCCAGCCGCCCCGCATGCGCAGCATGTTGTTGCTGGCGGTGATATTGCCGTTCTGGGTTTCTTTCCTGCTGCGTGTTTATGCCTGGATAGGACTTTTGAACAACAACGGTGTGATCAATAATTTGCTGCAGTGGCTGGGCTTGATCGACCAGCCCTTGCCCCTGATCTACAACGATTTCGCCGTCTACATCGGCATTGTTTACTCCTACTTGCCTTTCATGATTTTGCCGCTATACGCTAACCTGGAAAAACTCGACATTGACCTCGAAGAAGCTTCGGCGGATCTGGGCGCACGTCGCTGGCAGGTGTTTGTGGATGTCACATTGCCCTTGTCGCTGCCGGGCATTATCGCGGGATCGCTGTTGGTCTTTATTCCAGCCATTGGCGAGTTCATTATTCCAGCGCTGCTGGGCGGCTCCGATACGCTGATGATAGGGCGCGCTTTGTGGGATGAATTTTTCATCAACCGCGACTGGCCGGTTGCTTCAGCTGTCTCGGTCGTACTGCTGTTGATCCTGGTGCTGCCGATGATGTGGTTCCAGAAGGTGCAGAACCGTCAATGAGCCAGCAACCTAAACCAAGGCGCGGCATCATGCTGCTGACCATAGCGGCCTTTGGCTACGCGTTTCTCTACGTGCCCATTCTTTCGGTGATGGTTTATTCCTTCAACGATTCACGACTGGTGACCTTGTGGGGAGGCTTTTCGCTGCGCTGGTATCGCAGTCTGCTGCAGGATGGAGAAATCCTCAGTGCTGCTTTGCTCAGTCTTGAGATTGCGGTGATTTCGGCCACCGTGGCAACCATCATGGGCACACTGGCAGGCCTAGCACTCAATCGTCTGGGCCGCTTTCGTGGCCGCACGCTTTTGACCGGCATGATCACCTCGCCCCTGGTCATGCCGGAGATCATCACGGGCATTTCGCTGCTGTTCCTGTTTATTTCGCTGGCCGATTGGATAGGCTGGCCAGCACATCGGGGTGCCACCACCATCACGATTGCGCACATCACGTTTTCCATGGCTTACGTGGCCGTGGTGGTGCGCTCGAGGCTGGGCTCGCTGGATCAATCCCTGGAAGAAGCGGCCATGGACCTGGGCGGTCGGCCCATGCGAGTGTTTTTTGATATCACCGTGCCGATGATTGCACCGGCGATGATTTCCGGCTGGTTGCTCGCGTTCACTTTGTCGTTGGATGATGTGGTAATCGCGAGCTTTGTTTCAGGGCCAGGCTCCACCACCTTGCCCATGCTGATTTTCTCCAAAGTGAGGTTGGGTGTAACGCCGGATATCAATGCACTGGCTACAGTGATTATCCTGCTAATTTCGTTAGGCGTTATCTCGGCAGCCCTGATCACGCGGCGCCAGGACCGGAAGCAGAATCATGCGTAGAAGGCTGAAGGGCTATAGGACAGTGTGTGGTGTGGTTGACCGCGCGCAGCTGTTCCGACCTCGATGACCTGAACCAGCCTGATGAGTCAGGTATGTGGACCGCCGACTGGGCGATAATATGCTGTTCCCTCTAATTTTCGAAATTGATTTGCAAAGGTAATGTGTATGAATCATCAAGAACTGAACCATCTGATCGACCGGCAGAAAAGAGGTCATGCGCTGGATAACGTTTTTTACAAAGATCCAGACATTTACGAGCGCGACATTGAGCGTATCTTCATGAAGGTGTGGTTGTATGCCGGGCACCAAAGCGAAATACCCATGCCCGGCGATTTTTTTCTTTATGAGCTTGCCGGCGAGTCGGTGATCATTTCCCATGGCCAGGATGGTGAAATACGCGCCATGATGAACGTTTGCCGCCATCGCGGTTCGCATGTGTGTTGGGAAAAGCAGGGTAATGCCAAACGCTTTACCTGCCCCTATCACGGCTGGACATACAGCACCGATGGCCAGCTGGTCGCGGCTGCGCACATGCATGAAGGTTTCGATAAATCTACACATGGCCTGAAGCAGATTCACATCAAGGTTTATTTCGGCATGATCTTCATCAATTTTGCCGATAACCCCAGTTCTTTCGACTTAATTGAGAACGACCAGGCTCCGTTCCTGAA
>JBGTHE010000637.1:0-3028 GCA_041746335.1 Lysobacterales bacterium
TCCCGCAATGACATGACTATGCATGATCGCTTCTGGTCTGAAGACCTGGTCTACACCTCCTCCAGTGGCGCAAGATTTGGCAAAGCTGAAATCATGGCGCCCAACGACGCAGCAGGTGATGCGGCTGATGCCGCTGATGAGCCCGCCATGGTGTATGGCCGTGAAGCCTTACTGGTGCGCATATATGACGATACCGCTGTAATTACGTTCCGGCTGGTGGGCACCACTCAGACAGAACCTTCATCAGTCGCCAAATTCCACAACACCGGAGTCTTCCTGTTGCGTGACGGCGAATGGCGCGCAGTGGCATGGCAGGCGACGAAGATCCCAGATGAGCAATAAAGCTGGGCGCGAATCGACCTCTATCCTGTTTCAGTCGCAATGAAAGCTTGGCCAAAAGCCCCTTCAGGCGGAAGAGCTGAGCGCGCCAATCTCTTCGGATCAGGCGTGCCCGCATTGAAAAATTGCTACAACACCGAGGATTTCCGCCGGCTGGCCAAACGCAATTTGCCTTCACCCATCTTTCACTACATTGATGGCGGCGCGGATGATGAATCCACCTTGCGGCGGAATACCGAGGCCTTTGAACGCATCGACCTGGTGCCGCGAGTGCTGGCTGGCCTGGATAAAGTGGACCTGTCAGTCAAGGTATTCGGTCGGGACCTGAAACTGCCGATGTTCTTTTCTCCCACCGCCATGCAGCGCCTGTTCCATCACGAAGGCGAGCGCGGTATTGCCCGGGCAGCAGAGCAGTTCGGCACGCTATTCGGTGTGTCTACAATTGGTACCCGCAGTATCGAGGAGCTGGGTGGCTATACCGATACGCCCAAATTGTTCCAGATCTATGTTCACAACGATCCGGCTTTGACCACCAACATGATCCAGCGCTGCAAGCAGGCGAAATTCGATGCTTTGGCCATTACCGTAGACACCATTGTTGCAGGCAATCGCGAGCGGGATTACCTCACCGGTATGACCACGCCGCCCAAACTGACCCCGCGCAGCCTGTTGAGTTTTGCAATGCGTCCGGTCTGGGTCGGTAACTACCTGTTCCGGGAGCCCTTCGACTTGCCGAATATTTCCCAATTTGTAGCCGCAGGGTCCAGCGTTAAAGCCTCCATACCTGAATACATCAACGGCCAGATCAAGCGTTCCATAGACTGGAGTGACGTGGCCGAAATGATCAGTGAGTGGGGCGGTCCTTTTGCCATCAAAGGTGTGATGTCGATAGATGACGCGCGTCGCTGCGTGGACGTCGGGGCCACTGCCATCATGGTGTCGAATCACGGAGGCCGACAGCTGGATGGCTCACGTTCGCCTTTCGATCATCTGGGGGCCATTCTGGATGCGGTAGGTGGAGAAATCGAAGTCATTCTGGACGGTGGCATACGGCGCGGCACGCATGTGCTGAAAGCGCTTTCCATGGGCGCCACCGCCTGCTCGGGTGGCCGTTGGTACCTGTACGCCCTGGCGGCGGGTGGAGCGGCGGGTGTTGTGCGCGCCTGTCAGCTGATGCGGGATGAACTGGAGCGCGATATGTTTTTGATGGGCTGCGGCTCCATTAAGGAACTCAAGCCGGAGATGCTTGCGCCGCGCCTGTCCTGAATCTGTTGAGAGGCACAGCCGTTTTTGCTCAAACCATCAATTGTCATCCACCTCAAGCTGGCCACTGAGGCGTCGCCAGATATGCGACCAGCTCATGCCGATAGCCAGTAAGGTCGCCAACGAAAACAATCCCAGCCATAGCAGGGCATTGGTTGAGTCGGCGTGGACCAGGCCCATCTCAGCCATCAGCCAGATACAGCCGACAATCAATGCGGCGCCCAAAACCGTCCCCAATGTGCCCAGGCTCCTGCCAGTAGCAACCAGATAGGCAGTCCAGCCAGCTAGCAGGATGATACCGGTCAGAAAATGCAGCGCCCCCAGATTCTGTTCACCAAAGCTTTCCATCAGCCAATGCACAAAGGAATTTCCGCTGGGGTTGTAGGTCGCGAACACCAGGATGATGGCGATTAACCAGCGCCAGAGAAAATCCATCACGCTGAAAGATTTACGGGAGGTGATTACAGTCTGTTCCGCCATTGAAGTACTTCACTCAGCCTTTATGAATGAGGTGCATTATTCCGGTGTGGGGAAGCGGGCGCAATGGTCCAGTAACCACTGGCGAAAAATCCGTACTTTGGGCAGGTCGAAAAAATGAGGCGGCGACACAAAATAATAGGACCAGTCTGTTTTTACCACCGTGTCTATGGGCCTGACCAGTCGCCCGGCTTCGATGTCACGAACCACCAGCGACCAGCGGCTCAGGGCGATACCCTGGCCTTGCTCTGCGGCCATCAATATGCTCAGTGAGTCATTCAGCAAAGGCCAGCGGCTTTCCCTTCCGCTTTCGCCCAATACCCGGAACCAGGCATCCCAGACTTCACTTTCCACGAAAAACAGATCATGGCCCTGTAGCTCCTGAATGGATTTTATAGGTCCAATATCTCGCAGCAATTCAGGGCTGCATACCGGCAATATCCAGTCGTCCATCAGTTTTTCTGACTTCAGCCCGGGCCACTTGCCCGTCCCCAAACGGATGCCGGCGTGAAAATCGGTTTGTTCGAAATTGACCAGCCCGTTATCGGCATTGATGCGCAGGTCAATTTCAGGATGGCTTTCATAAAAATCCGACAGACGCGGCAGCATCCACTTTTGCAGCAGGGTGGGCATGGTGCTGATATTCAGAACGCCTTCGCTGCGGTCCATGTCGACTTTTCGAACGGCCTGACGCAGCTCGCTGAGGCCGCGCTGCACGCCGGGCAGCAGTTTTTTACCGGCTTCAGTCAAAGTGATCTGACGCCCCTTGCGATGAAACAAGGGTTGCTTTAGTTGCTCTTCCAGCAGGCGGATCTGCGAACTGACAGCGGCAGGGCTCACATGCAGGGCCGCGGCTCCTTTGGCGAAGCTGAGGTTGCTGGCCACAGCTTCAAATGTGCGCAAAGCGTTGAGAGGTATATTAGTCATGAAAATGAAATATTCATATTAA
>JBGTHE010000638.1:0-4019 GCA_041746335.1 Lysobacterales bacterium
GTGATTGAAAATACAGGTCCTGAACGAGGCTCAGCCCATCAGCTGGGCCAGTCGCCCGGTCAGGATGGCCAGATAGTTTCCCAGCGCATAACCGATCATAGCCATGAGTATCGATGCTGGCACCAGCGAGGCCCGGTGGTGGGCTGCAACCACTGGAGCGGAGGCTGCGCCGCCGATATTGGCGGCAGAGGCAATTGCCACCGTGTGAATGTCCACACGGAATATCCAGGCACCCAGCAGGATAAAAGCGCCGTGGATGAATATCCACACGTAGCACATGGCTACAAAGGCACCCACAGTTTCCAGGTTGACCTCGCTCAGATCCATGGTCGCGCCGATCCTGGCTACATAAACATAAATGATCGCCATCGCTATAGGTTGTGCGGTGGGTAAAGCGCGCGCAGGTGTAGCCGAGGCACACAGGGCTAAAGTTGTTACCAGCAGGATCAGCCAGGTGCTGGCGGTGATCACGGTTGCTCCTCCCATGACGATGGGGGGCAAGGCCTCCGAAAGAACCATGGAAATCCAGCTGATGGTGATTGCCAGCAAGGCCAGTGCCAGCAACTGCGTCATGCTGGGTGCCTCCTCAGACTGCTCCATGTCCGCTGCGGCTTTGTCCATCATGGCCAGCCGTCCGGGAGGTACTTTTACCCACGCGTTGAAACGTTCGGCAAACGCTTTGGAACCCAGCAGAATGGGTAGCCAGATCAGGTAGATCAGCTGATCCGCAGCCGCTGCCATGGTCAAATGGCTGGCATCACCTTCCAGTGCCGCATGGGCAGCCGTCATATTGCCCGTGCCGCCTATCCAGCTGCCGGCCAGTGCACCAAAAGCTTTCCAGCTGTCTTCCGGCAGGGGAAAATGCAAGGGAAAGGAATCTGGAGTGCTGATGGCCTGACCCAACATGGAAGCGAGCACGCCACCAACGACCACGCCCACGCTGCCCAGCAGCATGACAAATACCCCTTTGCCCATGATGCGCACGGCGCCCAGGATATCGACTTTGAGCAACATCAGAACGATAAAAACTGGCAGTCCGTACTTGTAAAGGAAATCGTAAGTCGGGCTGCTGAATGGAATCAGGCCCGTGTTGGACAGGAGCACTGGAGTGGCATAGATGAACAGCAGTGGCGGCAGGTAGTTGAAAATTTTCGCTTGGGTGGCTTTTTCCACCCAGAACCAGAAACTGACCACGGCGATCAGAACGGCCATGACTCCGGCGGGTGAGCTGATCAGGGCTTCGTCCATGGGTTTTGCACCTACCTGGTCGTTGAACTATTCGGCTTGGGCCATCGCTGTTGCGTGCAACAGACTACATGCTGCGGCCACTGCATCCAACATGCGGGGGGTAGCGCGACTGATCTCGTCTGCCGGCAAGGTGTAGAGCCGCTGATTCTTTACCGCCTTCAATCGCGGCCATTGCAGCCATGCAGCCAGTGGGTCGCTGTGTCCGTCCACCACTGGCGCAAACATCACTTCCGGATCCTCCACAATCACCGACTCGAGACTGATCTGCGGCGCCAGCACGCCCTCATTTGCAAAGACATTTTCACCACCACACAAACCGAGACTTTGCGAAACCAGGTGTTGTCCATTGAGCGTAAACAGCGGTTGGGCGGCCACCTGGTAAAAATAGCTGACCTTGTTCTTTCCGCGGCCGGCCCTGTGAATTTGCTGCAAACGCAATCGGGCCTGTTCGGCAGCGCGTAGCCCGGCTTCTGTCTGGCCGCCAGCGGTTCCCATCTGCTGCAAGGTGCTGGCAATTTCGTCCGGCTGCCGGATCTCGACCACCCAGGTGGTCAGGCCTAACTCCTGCAAGCGGCCTATCGCCAACGCCGGATTACCACTTTGCCAGGCGATAACAAGTTCGGGCTTGAGGCTGATGATTTGTTCCAGATCCAGGCGGAATGCATCACCCACACGCGGCAACTCCGCTGCGGCGGCGGGATAATTGCTGTGCTCGACGGTGGCTATTACTCTTTCACCCACACCGGCAGCAAAGGCCAGTTCAGCCAGATGCGGTGACAGGGTGATAATGGTCGTGGCGGGCTGGTCGAGGATCAGTTGCGAGCCATCGGCTTGCTGCAGGGTAACTTCATCGCCCGCAGAAGACGGACTGAATGTGAGTACCGCCACTGCATGAATAACTGCAAAGCCAAATGCTGCAAGCTTCACTGTTGCAGCAGATTTCCGACAATGCGCGGATGCTCCGGCATGATTTGCAGCCCGGGTGGAGCTTTTGGCAACCGGAGATACTGATAAATCATTGTCGTATCAGTCTTTACGTAATAACGTCGATTAACAGCAGCAAGGCCAGAGCCGTCATCCAGACGCCGAGTATGCGCCACACCAGGTCCATGGATTGACGCAGGCAGGCCATAGGACCATCCAACTGGTCTGCATAGCCATCGTTCATCACGTGCCCGCTCAGTACGATTTGCTGCGCTGCCGTGAGCAGGAATCCATTGCTGCCTTCAAACAGGCCATGGCCTTGCTCATCGTGGTATTTTTTCCAGGCGATGAACACGGAATCAAAATCGGTGGCAATCGCCAGTGACAGGGTCATCAGCTGTGCAACAGGCCATTCCAGAATTTGCCGGGTGCGCCTGAAATACAGCTTTTGTGCACTGCTTAAACCTCTTCCCTGGCCGCTTCCCTGGCCGTTTCTTTGGCTCGCTCTTTCGCTACTCAACCAATCGACCATGCGATAGAGAAACGCGCCAATGATGCCCAACAAGGCAAACCAGAAAATAACGCCAAACCAGCGCCGGAGCGATTGGCTGAAAACGCTGTTGATGGTCAGGATCAGGCACTCGCCGGCATTATCCGGGGGGTCGCGTTGCAATAACTCAGCGAGTCCTCTTTCACGCGATTCTTCATCGCTGCTATTGATGATGTCTGCAACTTGTGTGTCAAGGTCGCGGCTGCCGAAGCAAAAAACCAGCACTCCGATTCCCAGCAGGAATACACCAATGTTGCCAAACAGCCCCAGAAAAAGCTGATTCAGCAGCGCCAGACCGATCAGGGGGATGAACAGGATGACGGCGTAACCGGTGAACTCATTCCACGCGGGCAGACGCCCGAATAGCTCATCAGCCGTGTTAATCCACCGGCCTAACCACTGGCGTTTGCGCAGCTGACCCAACTCGCGCACAAAGTGGCACAAAGTAAAAGCGAGCAATATGGCAATGATGGTCATGCGTTTGGGGTTCCTGACTCAGAGTTGCTTGATAACGGAATTCTAACAGAGCTGTGACCAACGGGAATTGCTTTCGAGCGGCTGACCGCCGATTTTACTGGTGGCATGATGGACGAACGTGCCGGGTCAGGTTTATGAGTCAGGTTTGAGTGCTTCGCGAGTGAGTTTCTCAAGATCACCGCCACTTTGCCCGCGGTACCAATCCGCGATCAGGCGGAAGGCAATGGAGACCGGCGGAGGCAGCAGTAACTCCTCGCTGCCGATGGCAGCTTCCAGTTCTTTGCAGCTGTACCAGCGCAGCTCTTCCAACTCGACAGAGACGGTACAGCTGCGAGCTTCCGCTTCGGCATAAAAGCCACACATGGACGAAGCAGGAAATGGCCAGGGTTGCGATGAGACATAACGGATATCGCGCAAACGTACGCGGGATTCTTCAAAAACTTCACGCACGACCGCATCTTCCAGGCTTTCGCCGGGCTCCACAAAGCCTGCCAGAGTGGAGAATCGCTTGGCGGGCCAATTACCATTCCGCCCCAACATGCAGGCATCACCGTGGGTAACGAGCACTATGATGGCCGGATCTATGCGGGGAAAAGACTGACGGGCACATTCTTCGTTACTGCAGACCAATTTATGTCCCGACGACTGCAATCGGTTTGGGTGACCACAAACGCCGCAGAACACATGCCGATGTTGCCAGTAGTGCAGGGCTTTGGCATAGGCCAGCACCCCGGCGTGTTTGGCATCCATATCTACCGACGCGCGACGTAAATCCAGGAATCGCGCCTGTGGCCGAAGGAGCAGGATTTCATCACGTTGC
>JBGTHE010000639.1:0-2430 GCA_041746335.1 Lysobacterales bacterium
TCGACGCGCGCACGGGAAAATGCGCCGGTGGCCACACCGGTCAGCTGGGACGAGCTGTCGCATTTACAGGCGGCCAACAGCTTTGGCATCGACGACGTGATATCACGCCTCGACCAGGATGATCCGTGGCTCGCTTACGGCTCGTGGAAGCAGTCGGTGACCGCGCGCATGCTCTCAACGATGCAGAAACAGAATGGAGAATAATCCGCCATAATTTTCCCCTCGTTCCGTGATACCTGCCGGCCCCGGTTCAGGCGCGCACCAAAAGCTCAAATGTGAGACGGTAGTTCGGTGATGGAGGTTCCTTGCCAAAAGGAAGGTCCAGTCCTCGAAGGGGCGTATTGTTCCGCCCAATCCTGCGCTGCACCACCTGGCCGGAAACCGACGCAAAACGGCCCGTTCCGCCGACCACTGCGCGTGTCACGACATCATTGGGAGGTGTGCCGTTTTCCAGGCCGACGGTCGCAATCATGTCCGTGGGCGTGAGATTGTCCTCGCTTACCACGCCGCCCAGATAGTAATCCGCGTGCGACAACAGATGTGGATCGGGCCGCGCTTTGTAGGGCCCAGTGCTCTTATGGGTGATGGTAACCCAACCACGGTCGAAAAACGTTCCCATGGGTTCTACCGGAAAGTCCCAGATCACCCCATCCGGATCGTCCGGCGAGGGGTCTGGTATGGTGCCACCGGGGTAAACCAGGCCTTCGAAATAAAACATGCTGCCGCGCAGGTCGCTTTGCAGGTAACCCTCGTGCGTTTTTCCAGGCACCCGATTTGCGTAGTCGGAATGCAGATTGGCTGCGCCGCCTTCATTGTCGTAGTTGGTGTGGCCCAGCACTGCCACGTCAATCACCAGGGTCTCGCGCTTCCACTCACCCTCGCTTTCTGCGCGCAGCCCGCTCGCCGCACCACCCAAAACGCCACCGCCAATCATAAGGCCCAATGAACGCAGCCAATGTCGTCTTTGGTTCATAACCTTTTCCTCAGAAGTTGTAGCGTAACTGTAGGGTGTAGGTACGTGGCCGACCCGGCAAATGCACTCGATCCCTAGCTGGATTCGGGAGCCACAACGGGAAGGTCTCGTAAATGAGGCTCGAGTAGTTTTCGTCGGCGAGGTTCTTCACCAGGAACACCGCGCTCCAGCGGCTGTCCGCACCTGCGAGACCGATGCGCGCATTCAGCAGCCAGTAAGACTCCTGCACTTCGAGCGGGTTGTAGCTGGGCTGGAACAGGATGTCGTCCTGGTAGGTTGCGGTCAGGCCTCCGATCAGGGTCAGCTTTTCCGACAACGGCTGGTTGATGTTTGCGATCAGGCTGCCCGTCCAATCCGGGGCATTGGTCAGCGGGTACCCTGCTATGTCGGTGGCGCAATTGGGCAAATTGAAGCCGGGAAAACCGACCGGGCACTTGGCGCCGGGATAACTGATGTACTCTGCGTTGAGGTAGGCCAGGGAACCGGTCAAGTCCAGCCAGTCGGTCGCCGCCCAGCCGGCCTCCAACTCCACACCCTTGCTGCGCGCTTCGGCTGCATTACTGGTCACGAAGCCGCCGCCGGCGCCGAGATTAAGATCCAGTGCTGATTTCTGCAGATCTTCGTATTCGGTGTTAAACAACACGACGTTTAGGTAGGTAACGGCGGAGTGGTACTTCATGCCAAGCTCATAGTTTTCCGATTTCTCCGGCGCATACTCGTAGTTCGCCGCGGTCAGATTGCTGCTGGCACCGTTGAAGCCACCACCCTTGGAACCCTGGGCGTATGCGGCATACAGCATCACTTCGTCGGTCAGGTCGAAAGTCAGGTTCACTGACGGATCCCAGTCGGAGTCATCCTGGCTGGCATCGATCGGTGTCCTCAATGCACCCGGCGCAAACCCGATGAAGTTGCGCTCCAGGTGAGCATCTTTCCCAGTGTCGGTCCAGCGCAGCCCACCGGTGAGCCGCCAGCGTTCGTTGATGTTCCAGGTCGCTTGGCCAAACAGCGAGATCACGTCAGTTTCCTGGTCATACCAGCGCTGGGTAATGCTCTCGGGCCGTGCCGGCGTGAAGGGAAGGTCCGTAGTCGACCGGCGGAAAATGTCGGACTCCTCGTTGCTGAAGTAAGCGCCCACGATGTACTCCAGAGTCCCACCCGTAGGCGAGAGCAGGCGCAGTTCCTGCGACACCTGGCTGAAGTCTTCCGCACCGAAGGTGACGAGGTGGGACGGCCCGGCTGCCTCGATGTCGAAGGAATTCTCATAGTCGAATGAGGAGTAGCCCGTGATCGACGTCAGCACGTGCTCACCGATCTGGAAATCGAACTGGGCCAACGCATTGAAGGTTTCGGAAAAGTCCTTGATAGGATCGAAAGCATCGTCCGAATTCTTCAGGTAATCCGGCTCGCCACCGTTGAGCACCAGCTCAAATGGCATGCCCACGATATCGTTCTCGCTG
>JBGTHE010000640.1:0-2959 GCA_041746335.1 Lysobacterales bacterium
GCTGGGTCGTTTGTCCGGTTTGATGTTGTTCATACTTTCAGCTACCGGATTGCTGAACCTTCATGCCATGCCACCCCCAGGCACTTTGCCCGCCGGGGGAGGCGGAATTGTCGGCCTGCAGGTGGCCATACCTCTGCTGCAATACACCGGCGCGCTCGGCGCCACCCTGTTCCTGTTATCCATTATGCTGGCAGGCCTGACTCTGTTTGCCGGCATTTCCTGGTTCCGGGTGATGGATTACATCGGCCAATACACCCTCGCGCTCATTGGCTGGGTTGGCTCATCGGCTGCGGGCCTGCACGACTGGTTCGCCGGTCGCCGCGCCAAGGCCCAGCGTGGGGAAGTGCGCAAAGCCGACTCAGTGCGCCAGAAAAACAAGCCCAAACCCAAGATCGAGCCGCAATTGCCGGTGGAAGAAGCCCAACCCAGCCAGCGGGCCCGCAAGGAAAAACAGCAAACACTATTCAAGAATCTTCCCGTCGGATCGCTGCCGCCGCTGGACTTGCTGGATGATCCGCCGGAACAAGCGACGGGCTACAGCAAGGAAACGCTGGAAGCCCTGTCTCGCCAGGTGGAACTGAAACTGTCAGATTTCGGCATGCAGGTTGATGTGGTCGCGGTGCATCCCGGGCCCGTCATCACCCGTTTCGAGCTACAACCGGCGGCGGGCATCAAGTCATCGCAGATTTCAAACCTCGCCAAGGACCTGGCGCGTGGGCTCAGTGTGATCTCGGTGCGCGTAGTGGAGGTGATTCCCGGGAAACCCACCATAGGTCTGGAAATACCCAATGCCACGCGGCAAATCGTTTACCTTTCGGAGATCCTGCGTTCCGAAGCTTACGACCGTTCTTCTTCACCTCTGACCCTGGCCTTGGGTAAGGGCATCAGTGGCCGACCCATGGTGGCCGATGTGGGCCGTATGCCGCATTTGCTGGTGGCCGGTACTACCGGTTCCGGCAAATCCGTCGCCCTCAATGCCATGATCCTCAGCTTCCTGTACAAGGCCACACCCGAGCAGGTGCGGATGATCATGATCGACCCGAAGATGCTGGAGCTGTCGGTATACGAAGGCATTCCGCATCTGCTGGCGCCGGTCGTCACAGACATGAAGGAAGCCGCCAACGCGCTGCGTTGGTGTGTGGCTGAAATGGAGCGGCGTTACAAGCTGATGGCCACCGCAGGCGTCCGTAATCTGGCAGGCTTCAACCGCAAGGTCAAGGATGCAGCCGAGAGCGGCAAGCCCATGAAGGATCCGTTCTGGCAACCCGATCCCATGGATCCGCAAGGCAAGGCCGCCGAACTGGAAAGCTTGCCCTACATCGTGGTGGTGATCGACGAATTCGCCGACATGATGATGATCGTCGGCAAAAAGGTCGAAGAACTGATCGCACGTCTCGCGCAAAAGGCCAGAGCGGCCGGCATTCACCTGTTGCTGGCCACCCAGAGGCCCTCGGTGGATGTGATCACCGGTCTGATCAAAGCCAATATTCCGGCGCGTATCGCTTTCCAGGTATCCTCGCGGATTGATTCACGCACCATCCTTGACCAGATGGGCGCCGATCAGCTGCTGGGTCATGGCGATATGCTCTACTTGCCGCCCGGTTCTGCCTTGCCGGAACGCATACACGGCGCCTTTGTGGATGACCACGAAGTGCACGCCGTGGTGCAGTATCTGCGGCAGTTTGGTGAACCGAATTACCTCGATGAGGTCCTTGATGATATGCAAATCACCAGCGACGGTATGTCGATTGGTGCGACCGGACTGCCGGAGGCGATGAATGGAGAGCAGGATGAGCTCTACGATCAGGCAGTGGCATTTGTCACCAGTAGTCGCCGGGCATCCATTTCCAGCGTGCAGCGGCAGTTGCGCATTGGCTACAACCGAGCCGCACGGCTGGTGGAAGAGATGGAAGCTGCCGGTGTGGTCAGTCCACCCGAGCACAACGGCCAGCGTGAAGTGCTGGCACCACCTCCACCGAAAGACTGAGTCTCCAGGGGCTAAAACCCAAGGTTGAATCCATGAATTTGTTCCGATCCCCACTGATGCGCCTTGCCTGTATGACTGCGGTTCTAATGGCACCCATGCATTACGTACAAGCGGCAATGGATCAGCCAGGCCGTGACGAACTCAATCGTTTTGCCGAAGATCTGCAGTCCATGCATGCGCGCTTTGAACAGATTGTGTTGCGTAATGATGGCGGAATCGAAAATGAAAGCAGTGGCGAAGTGTGGCTGCAAAGTCCGCATTTTTTTCGCTGGTCTTATGGCGGTGAGTTCCCCGAGCAGGTGATTGCCGATGGCGAACGGATCTGGATTTATGATGAGGTTCTGGAACAGGTTACCGTCAAGTCACAAGCAGAATTCAACGATGATTCGCCACTGATCATCCTTACCGATATCGGGCGGCTGGACGAATTATTTGAAGTGCGCGAGGCGGGCGATCTGGATGGCATGCTATTGCTGGAGCTGCGTTCCCACGAGAGCGATTCAGAATTTGATCGTATGTTACTGGGCATCAGCAATGGCCAGTTGCAATTGTTGGCGATGGAGGACGCTTTCGGTATGCGCACCGAAATACGTTTCACCGAGTTGCAGAAAAACCCCACAATGGATGCCGGAATGTTCGAGTTCACCCCTCCTGAAGGCGTGGATGTAATTGGTGCGGATGACCTGATTCGTCCCTGAATTTTTGAATGAATTTCGAAGTCTCTAAAATTCTTGCGGTGGCGCTGGGGGGCGCGCTGGGTGCCAGTTTACGTTACGTAACCGCTGCCACCACGCACAATATCCTTGGTCACGCATTTCCCTACGGCACCCTGCTGGTCAATGTGTTGGGTTCGTTGTTGATTGGCTACCTCGTCGTACTGCTTCCCGAATCAGGCCACCATTCCCCGATATTGCGCTTGCTGCTGATCAGTGGCCTTCTAGGTGGGTTCACTACTTACAGTGCTTTTTCGAT
>JBGTHE010000641.1:0-5917 GCA_041746335.1 Lysobacterales bacterium
GCCGATCGCGACTTCCTCAAAGCCGGTGGTGTGTTCGATGACGACCTGATCGATGCCTACATAAAGCTTAAGATGGCGGAAGTCACGCGTTTCCGGATGAGCACGCACCCGGTTGAATTCGATATGTACTATTCTTTGTAATCATCCGGGGTACAAATTGAAGCAAGTTTTCATGCCCCGGTATTTCGCACAACCCCGTCGCCTGGCGCGGTTGTGGGCCCACTGACGGAGCATGATCATGGACAGAAAACTGAAAGGAAGCGGATTGGCAGGCAGCACGGCATTGCTGTCGCTGCTCATGTGTATCTGCATTAACGCTCACGCCCAGATTTACAAAATTGTCGATAAAGACGGCAATGTGACCTACACCGACCAGGCTCCGGCCGATGGCTCGGAGCCGATGGACCTCCCGGAACTTTCGGTGGTGACCACGGATTACGAGGAAGCGCCACCGCCGAGCACCGAACTGGAGCCCGACAGGGCTGAAGAACCCTTGACACCCGCTGATTTGCGCAAGTTGTACCGCGATTTCCGCATTACCCGCCCCACTCCTGAAGAAACGTTCTGGGGTACAGAAAATTCCGTGGTCGTGACCTGGGATGTCTCTGAACCCCTGCAGGCGGGCATGTCGGTGCGCTTCATGGTCGATGGCGCTGCCCAAACCAGCAGCACTGAGAACATGCTGGGCCTCACGCTGGACCGTGGCGCTCATACGGTCAGCGCGGTTTTGATGACTGAGGATGGGCGCTCGGTCGTGACGACCGATACCGTCACGTTTTATATCCAGCAGCAGTCGGTGAGGAGCAACGGACCCTGATGGAAAGTGCTCGCTGGCATTCCTATATGCCGGGCGGGCATCCTGCCGAAAACGCGGGTTGGGCCGACACACTGGATTTGCTCGATACAGCCGTATTGCGGCTGGATGGTGGGCACCGCGTTAATGTGATGAATGCTGCTGCAGAGCACGCTTTGTCTGTGGGTCGGGACCGCCTGGCTGGTCGTCCATTGTCCGATCTGTTGCAGGTGCCTGCCGCCCTTGCTGATGCCTTGCATCAATTGCCAGCTGAAGATTCCAGCGTACGTTTACACGATGTGAAACTGCCCGGCAGCAACTACGATTGCATACTCACTGCCCAGGCTGGCGGCGGTGTTTTGCTGGAGTTGCACAATCTCGATTGGGAAAACCGTCGTTCGCGATTGCAGCAACGTGAGCTGCAAACTGGATTGTTGGAATTGCTGGCCAGAAATCTCGGCCATGAAATCCGCAATCCGCTGGGCGGTATTCGCGGCGCAGCACAGATGCTGGCGGCTGAACTGGATACGCCGGAATTAGCTACCTTGGCGCGATTGATCATGCGCGAATCGGATCGTATTGATGATCTGATCCAGAGCCTGGGCCAGCCGCAGATGGCGCAGCAATCCGTGGCCATTTATCCGCTGTTGGATGAAGCGCTGGGCTTGCTGGCTACCGAGTTCAGCAGCGATGTGCAAATCGAGCGGGATTTTGATCCAAGCATTCCGCCCATACAGGGCGACCCCTCGGCGTTGCGTCAGGTGCTGCTGAATCTGTTGCGCAACGCATTTGAAGCCAATCCGTCCTGCATCAGCCTGCGCACCCGTGTCGAACACGGCGGAGCTTTGTTGCAGACCACCAATGCAGCCCTGTTGCGACTCGATGTGATGGACGATGGTGATGGCGTACCAGCTGCATTGCGGCAATTGCTGTTCCTGCCCATGGTCACTGGCAAGCGTGGCGGTACCGGCTTGGGGTTGGCACTGTCACAGCAGATTGCCGCAGGGCACGGTGGCCTGCTCACTTACGAGCCGCGCGACCTGGTTAAAGGCACCGGCAGTTGCTTCAGTTTGTATTTGCCTTTGTTGCCAGCCCAGCAAGTTGGTCATCCAACAAACTCCGGTGATGCGGGAATCCGCGGATGACGGCGCCGGCAGAAGTCTGGGTGGTTGATGACGATGAGACCATAAGATTCATCCTGCAACGCGCTTTGCGCCGAAGTGGCTACGAAGTTCAGGTTTTCGACAGTGTTGCCAGCGTCAGCAAGGCTTTGGAAAAAGCAGCGCCCCAGGTGGTTCTGACCGACATCCGCCTGCCCGATGACGATGGCTTGTCGCTGATGGATACCCTGCAGCGGCGTGAAATGGATGTGCCCGTGATTGCCATGACGGCATTTTCGGACCTGGGACAAACCGTTACGGCTTTTCAGAAAGGTGTGTTTGATTATTTGTCCAAACCGTTCGATCTGGATCAGGTTCTGTCTGTGGTTGCACGGGCTATTGCACCCAGCGGCCAGGTTGCTGAGATACCGCAGCAAGCCAGCACTAGCCAGTTGCTGGGCGAATCGCCGGCCATGCAGGATGTGTTCCGAACCATTGGCCGCCTGTACCGTTCTGATATTAATGTGCTGATCACCGGCGAAACCGGTAGTGGCAAGGAAGTAGTTGCCCGTGTGCTGCATCAGCACAGCCCACGTTCCGACGGCCCTTTCATCGCCCTGAATACTGCAGCCATACCGGCAGAGTTGCTCGAATCTGAATTGTTCGGACACGAACGAGGTGCATTCACCGGCGCCCATGCACGACGCCTGGGTCGCTTTGAAGAGGCGGCTGAAGGTACTCTGTTCCTCGATGAAATCGGTGATATGCCACTGAGCCTGCAAACCCGATTGTTGCGGGTGCTGGCTGAAGGTGATTATTACCGGGTGGGTGGCCGTGATTTGCTTAAAGCCAATGTGCGCATCATCGCCGCCACTCACCAGGACCTGGAAGAAAAAGTCCGCGGGGGTAGTTTCCGGGAAGACCTCTACCACAGACTCAATGTGATCCACATTGCTTTACCCGCCTTGCGCGAGCGGCGCGAAGATGTGGGCTTGCTGGCACGGCGTTTTCTGCAGCAGGCCGCAAAGGAGCTGGGCCTGGAAGAAAAGGTCCTTCGCGCCGACAGCCTGAAACAGTTGGAGCTATTCGATTGGCCGGGCAATGTAAGGCAATTGCAGAATATCTGCCGCCAGCTCAGCGTGATGGCGCCTTCTGAACAGATATTCCCTGAAGACTTACCCGCCGAAGTGCGTTCACCCTCGAAAGTCCAGAGTCGTTCGGCCGCACCCTGGCCGGATCAATTACGGCATTGGGCAGTGGCTGAGTTGGCCAGCGGTGGCGGAAATCTGGTGGGTCGAGCCCAGGCCGAGCTGGAACGGGTGCTGATCGGCTGTGTATTGGAACAAACCGGCGGGCAGCGTATCAAGGCCGCGGAATTACTCGGACTGGGGCGCAATACCCTGACCCGTAAACTCAAGTTGCACAACGAGCGTGATGAGGACCACAGCCAGGACGGCGGTGATGTCGCCAATGAAGTCGCCAGTGAAGTCGCCAGTGAAGTTGACAGTGAAGTTGACAGTCAACTTGACCATCCAGGCGAATCAGGTGGAGAAAGAGCGGGCACGCCAGCCAGCCACACCGATCGCAGTGCATTGCAAGCAACTTCCGGTAAAACGGCCTATCAACGCTCCGGATCAATCTGACCTGGAATCGCCTGGCTGTTCAATAGATCTCATCACGCGACGACACGATCACTCCGCTCTCCGCGCTCAGCTCATACTGGATACCGCCTCTGCCTTCCCAGTTGGCAAGATCGAAGCTGCCACCTGCACCCAGCCGATAAACTTCAACCTTGCGAAAAGTAAGAGGTTCACCGGGCGCCGCCTTTTCCGGGGCGGAGCTGGAACGCATAAAGTAGGCAAAAGGGGTTTCGTGGTCTGCGGTGGCTAACACAGTCGCCATGTTGGTGACGGGATCAAAATGCACCGCAGTCTCCCGGTCGGCGGCGATGGCGCGTGCTTCTGTGGTCCAACCGTCCTGCAGCAGCCGTGCCATGAAGGCCAGAGTGCGGCCAATGCGGTCGCGTTCCTGCAAATGCTGGTCGGTGATGACATTGCGCATGCCCGGCAGTTTCAGGAAGTCCCGGTCGAGGGTGATGTCGGCGTAGTAGGGGTCTTTCAGCGAGGATTCGGCGGTGGCGCTTTCCAGCATGGCTGAATAGACGAACTCTCCTATTACGGCCATGCCGGCACTGGTGCCGCCAATGGGGGCGGGTTTGGCTGCTACGAAGTTGATCGCTTCGGCAACCGGAGTGTCTTTCCAGAACTTCACATAGCGTGACTGGTCTCCGCCGGCGATGAACAGTGCTTCGGCGTTGCGGATGGTTTCGATCACTAAGGGATCAAATGCGGCTTCACGGCTGACAAAGACGATGGTTTCCACCGAGTCACAGCCGCATAGCTCGAAAATATAGTCGTTGTAATCGTCAGTCCCAGAGGCTCTGAGCACAACGAAATCCCCGCCACCCCCAAGCGCACCCATTTGCACATAATTCTCGTCAACATCGTCGCCTCCGCCCTGCATAACGATGAGGCCCTGGGTAGCAACCTGAACATTGTCGGGGCTGCCGGTGACGAAGTACTGGTACGTTTCCTCAGTGGTGCCGGCTAATGAAGAGCTGGTGATGCCCAAGGCCAGACAGAGGAGGCCAGGCCCGGCGAGGAACAAGGGATGGTTCAGGTTAGGGATCATGATGTTCTTCTCTTCAGGATGCGGCATTCAGATTGCAGTGTCGGCACGTTCGGGTGTCACAATTACGCGGTTACTCCGGTAAGATCGCCTACACGCATCAAGCGGCTCGTTGATGGGAATTATGAGAGAGCAGACAGACTTAAGGCAAATCAGCATCGGCAAAGCGGTACAGGCGATACGGGAAAACCACGCTAAAGTTGCGGAATCCATTTGTCGGGAGTGGCTCGCCCATAACCCGGGATGTCTCTGGCACCTTCGCGTGTTGGGCCATGCCCTGATGAACCAGGGTCTGCTCGACGAGGCTGAAAGTTCGCAGCGATTTGCATTGGAGTTGGATCCCGACAATTCTGAGCTGGAAGAGGATCTGGCAAGTGTGCTGGCCATGAAAGGGCAGCCCGCTGAGGCTTTAAGCCATTTCCAGCGCGCGATCCGGTTGGAACCCGCACGGCCCTTGCCCTACAAGAAACTCGGGCGCGCTTTGCTTTCGCTGGGGCGCGGCGAAGAAGCGGACGAAATGTTCCGGGCCTACCTGGAACGCGATCCACGTAAGCGACTGGTGGCTCAGGCCATCGAACACCTGCAGCAGGGCCGCAAGATCGATGCAGAAAAAATGCTTCGTGATGCGCTGCGCGAAGACCCCGACAATGTCGATGCCATGCGTTACCTGGCTTCATTCATGTTGAGTGAAAAGCAGTCGCTGGAAGACGCCGAAGCCCTGCTGCGTCGGGCCACGCAGCTGGCACCCGACTATCTTGAGGTATGGATGCTGCTCGGTGCGGTGCTGCTGGAGAATTCCCGGTTCTCGGCGGCCGTGCCGGTTTTTGAACAGGCCACGCGACTGGCACCCGAGAATGCGGAAACCTGGGGACGCTTAGCACAGGCCCAAGCGCGTTCCAGCCGTTCAAGTGACGCCGCTGCATCCTACGCCCGGTCGCTGCAGATTCAGCCCGATATCCCCATCATGCAAATGGGCTATGGGCATTCGCTGAAAACCCTCGGCGACATGGAGGGAGCCTTGAAAGCCTATCGGGCGGCAATCCGCCTGCGCGCTGATTTTGGTGAAGTGTACTGGTCGATGGCTAACCTGAAAGTCTTCCGCTTCGACGACGCTGAAGTCCGCGCAATGGAAGCGCAACTGGAGCGGGATGATCTGCCGGACGCAACCCGAGTGCACTTCTGTTTTGCGCTGGGGAAAGCCTGGGAGGACGCTGGCGATTACGCCAGGGCTTGGCAGTATTATCACCAGGGCAACCAGGTGCAACGCATGCTGGTGGAGCATGATCCGATGGAAATGCAGATGCGCCAGGATCGCATCATGCAGGTATTCAGCAAA
>JBGTHE010000642.1:0-1773 GCA_041746335.1 Lysobacterales bacterium
AAAACTCGATGACATTCTCAGCGGTGAAAAGGGCAAGACCGCCGAGGCTTTGGAAAAGACCCTCGGTCAACTCAAAACACCTGAAGATGGCGCCGCCAAGGAATTGGCTCTGGCGCTGGCGAAGGGTGATTTCAGTACCGCGCAGAAGGCGTTGCAGGACCTGATGGACAAAGCCCAGAACGGCGACATGTCTGAAGAAGAAAAGAAGCAACTCGCCGAGCAATTGCAGAACATCGCCGATCAACTGGAAAAACTCGCCGAGCAGCAGCAGCAGTTGCAGGACGCCTTGAAGCAGGCGGGCATGGATCCGAATCTCGCCAACAATCCACAGGCGTTGCAGCAAGCGATTCAGGACAATCAGAATCTCAATCAACAGCAAAAACAGCAGATGCAACAAATGGCTCAAGCGCAGCAGGCCGCAGCTCAGATGTGCCAGGGGATGGGACAGGCGTGCCAGCAAATGGCGCAAGCCTGTAAGAATGGCCAGATGGGTGAGATGGGACAGGGCGCGGGCCAGATGGCGCAGCAACTCGGTCAAATGGAGCAACTGCAGCAAATGCTGCAACAGGCGCAGGCGGCGATGAATCAGGTGCAGGGGCAGTGCCAGGGTTTGGGGCAAGGACTGAACATGGCCCAAGCCATGCAGCAATGGTCGACCAAGCAAGGCAATCAGGGCGGATGGGGACGCGCCGCAGGCGGCCAGTCGGAATACGCCAAGACGCCCTCTGGAACGAAAGTGGAGCAAGGCAAAGTTCAAACGGTGGATGGCGACGTGATCGCCAAGCAATTGTTTGAAGGGGAGCAAATTCGAGGCGAATCGCGCGCGAAACTCGTGGCCGCGGTTGAAGCGGCACGCAAGGGCGTCGATGAAGCGCAGACCGAAGACCAGTTACCGCGAATCTATCAGGACGCGCAGAAGCATTACTTCGGTGAGTTGGAAAAACTCACGCAAACCGGTGGCAGCGCTCCCGCCGGCGCGCCCAAAGCAGAGTCTGCGGCGGGTGACACCAAGCCCACTGAAAAGCCGGCGGGCGGCTGAGTTGAGTGGAACGGACGGTCAATCCTTCTGCCGTGCACACGGGCGGGACGCGCGGGCCAGCGAGTTCAATCTGACCAATATCCATAGATCGCGGCAATGATTCGCCTGCGGTATCATCCGCGCAACATGCACGTTCAAAATGCAATTCTCGCGGCCATCTTAATTTTGATGTGTTTCACATCGAACGGCTGCCGCCGCGATGAACACGTTGTCGTGTTATATGTCTCAGCCGATGAACACATCGCTCGTCAAGTCATCAACGCATTTGAAGAACAAACCGGCCTGCGGGTGTTGATGGTGGGCGACACCGAAGCCAAGAAAACTACCGGCCTGGTCGAACGGCTGCGTGCGGAAAAAAGTCAGCCGCGGGCGGATGTGTTCTGGTCGTCGGAAATTTTCATGACGATCGAGCTCGCGGAAGAGGAATTCTTCCAACCATACGAATCCGAAACAACAGCGCAATTGCCCAGCCAGTTTCGGGACCAACAGAATCGCTGGCACGGCTTCGCAGCCCGGGCCAGAGTCGTGGTTTACGCGCCGGATCGATTGCCGGAAAGCGAGATTCCCCAATCATGGATGGCATTGACAAGCGAGCAATACAACGGCCGCATTGTGATGGCCGATCCTCGCTTCGGAACAACAGGCGGTCATCTGGGCGCGATGATGGCGTATTGGGATCGCGATTCGTATCAGGCCTTTGCACAGGGGCTGGTTGACAACGACGTGCGCCTGCT
>JBGTHE010000643.1:0-2404 GCA_041746335.1 Lysobacterales bacterium
CTGACAGGGCATTCTTGGCGCGCACCATTCCAGCGTAGAACAGGGACAAGCCTGGAATGGTCATAAACAAAACCAGGGCGGTAGCTACCAACATCCAGGCGGTGTTGCCCGAATCAATAACTGCGTCCTGAGCCAGCAGCAGATCTGGAGCAGCCAGCAGCAAGAGGCTGCCCAGGACCAGAACGAGATTTTTCAGCCTCAACATTTTTGACACCCCCTCAAATAGCCTGTGCGCCGGTTTCGCCGGTGCGGATGCGAATGACTTCTTCCAGACTGCTGATGAAGATTTTTCCGTCACCAATTTTTCCGGTCGTAGCCGCCTGGGTGATTGCCTCCACAACCTGCTCAACGATTTCGCTACTCACTGCTGTTTCCAGTTTGAGCTTGGGCAGAAAATCGACGTTATATTCCGCGCCCCGATATAACTCGGTGTGCCCTTTCTGCCGTCCATAGCCACGTACCTCCGACACGGTTATGCCGGTAACGCCCACTTCATGCAGTGCTTCGCGCACATCATCCAACTTGTAGGGCTTGATGATTGCCGTGATCAATTTCATTTGCTTCTCCCGATTCAGCGCTTGAACGAATGTGCAGATGCAGATTTCATGCCAGCGGCAAAGAGAATATTTCCGCGCACGGCTTGGCGGGGACTTTGGAGGTTTTGAGCTTGCCCGATCTAGCCGTTCAGACTTCGATAGGACTGAGCCTTGCTCAGCTTTAGGGCACGCGACAATTCGGGCGCACCAAGTTGGTGCAGTTGATTGGGGTCTGTATACAGCGTGACCATACGTTGGGGTATTCTCTAACTGACTGATGACGCGAAGAAATCTCCGTGCTATAGTCAGTCTCGTTCTATGGATGCGTCCTCAGCCGATCATGGAATAAGTAAAAAAATCAGCCGGGACGAAAGCATCAGTCGCAGAGCAGGAACACACCGCCCAAGGCAACTTCGGCGGTGTTTTTATTTGAGAAATGAGAAATCGGGTCAGAACCCACAAAAAGTCTACATCGTCAGAACGATCTTTCCCATCACCCGCCTGCCGGTAATTTCGGCGAAAGCGGAAAGGTAATCTTCCAGAGCATAGGCCGCCGTCACTTGCGGGTTGAGTTGGCCTGTCTGGATCATATCCGCTAATTCTTCCATGTTCTTCAAATGCTCCAGTGGATAACGCGCCACCCAGTTACCCCATAAAGTCCCTTGAATGCGGGCTTCTTTGAGCAAAGCCATATTGGCGGCAAAATCCGGTATGGTGCCAGAAGCAAACCCCACCACCAGGTGCCGTCCCTGCCAGCCCAATGCCCGTAAACCTATTTGGGCAATATCGCCGCCCACCGGGTCATACACTACATCCACGCCTTTACCACCGGTCAATTCCTTGACGGCATCGCGCAGTGAGGTTTGATTGTAATTAACGCCGTGATCAGCGCCTGCCGCCAGTGCAAAGGCTACTTTTTCGTTCGTACTGGCTGCTGCAATCACTTTCGCGCCCATGGCTTTGCCGATTTCAACCGCGGTGATACCAACCCCACCCGCTGCACCCAGTACCAGCATCGTTTCGCCAGCGCGTAATTCGGCGGATTGTTTCAAAGCGTGATAGCTGGTGCCATAGGTTACAGAGAAGCCTGCCGCCTGTTCCAGGCTTAAACCCTTCGGTACCGGCATCACCATGTCCTGGCTCACCGCGCAGCGGCTGGCGAAAGCACCGTTGCGGGGCAGGAGGATGACTTCTTGGCCGACCGTGTACCGATTCGCCCCATCACCCAGCGCGATGATGGTACCGGCCGCTTCACTACCAGGAATGAAGGGTGGTGGCGTTTTGATCTGATATTTACCCGCGATCGATAATACATCCGGGAAATTCATTCCGGCTGCGGCTACATCGACCAGCACCTCACCCGTTGCGGCCACCGGATCAGGCATTTCTTCCAGTATCAGCGCTTCAGGTGCTCCATACTCGCGGCAAACCAAGGCTTTCATTCAAACGACCTCTTCAATTTGGGGAATCAGAGCATTGAGAAAATATCGAACCAGACCCCGAATAGTATCAGGCCAGCCGCCCGGGAGCAGGCTTCTGACTCGCAGCAACGCTTGTGAATCAGTAAAGCCCTAGTAAGCTGTGCATGGGAAACGCGATGACGGGAGGTCGTTGTGACCGTTCGACAGATTTTCATGATTTTCGCTTTGATGTCTCTGCTACTGATTGCCGCGATTTCACTGTTTTGGCCGCCTGTGGGCTGGTTCCTGGTGGTGCTGCTGCCTATCCTGCTGCTCGGATTTATCGACTGCTTCCAGAAAAAGCAGACGATACGCAGACTGTATCCGGTTGTAGGCCGTTTCCGTTATATGCTCGAATCGGTCCGTCCGGAAATTCAGCAATATTTCGTTGAATCCGAAACAGATGGC
>JBGTHE010000644.1:0-4170 GCA_041746335.1 Lysobacterales bacterium
CCGAAGGGGTCAAAATCTCCAAAATAGTCTCGTCCGGCCTTCAGCCTCGCATAATCCGATTGCGAGATTACTTTCGTCCCGCACAGGGTGTCAGTAAGACGCTGGCTCAAGAGCCAGGTAAAAAGCAACGAAAAAGTTCGGTTTGCAACAAGATTGAGGAAACGCATCGCCCCGGATTCCATTGGGTAAACCAGTCGTGATCCATTGACAAATTCAGCTTTGCCTGTACGCATTGCCTCCCAGTATTTTGGAATTTGCTCTGGAGGCATGGTTAAGTCGCCGTCCAGAATCATCAGCACGTCGCCGCGTGCCGCATCGAATGCGTGAAAAACAGCATCCGCTTTGCCCTTTCCTGGTTGCTTCATGATTTTTATGTCCAGGGTTGGGTGGGCCTTTTGAACTCGCACCATCTCATCCCAGGTGCCGTCGCTTGAGTGTCCCTCAACAAAAACAATTTCCAGGTCTTCGACAAACCGAGGGATCCGCCTGACTGCCGGCTCAATATTGCCTTTTTCATTTCGTGCCGGGACAACAATTGTCGCGGAGCTATAGCTGGGTTTCGCGTGACGGGTGGATCGGTAAACGGTGTAATGGCGTAGCGTGAGATTGCGTATGAGGGGTAGCGGTGCTACAAAACGATTGAGAAAACGACCCAGTCCCAGAAGGCTTACCGGACTCAGCAATCGATTCTCGCTCTTAACCAATTCGAATTCCGACAGGTCTGCCAAACACTTCACGTCGGCTACTGAAAGCACATTAACGTCGGGCACAGGTGCTCGTAGTTTTACGAGCTCAGCGATTCTGAGCACCGGCCACCAGAGATGCGAGAAATAGCCAGTGATCAGGCGTGTGCCCCGGTGGCAGAAGGCATGTAACGTCAAAAGAAAAGCCTGAATATCCTCAATTTGACCAATGGTGTCGACAATCAAAATGAAATCGAACACTCCATTGATTTTTGCAAGATCCGGGACTCTCTCCACATCTCCCACAACGAATTCAAGATGCGGATAGGCAAGTCTGGCCTGGTCGATCATACGAGGGCTGATGTCGATTCCCACCCCGTGCGACGGTTGAAGAGCTGCGAGTACATCGCCTGTACCGCAGCCAATTTCAAGTATGCGAGACTGGGCGGGAATCAGAAAACGCAAGTAACGCAAATCTTCCTCATGGAAGAACGCGTTACGCTGACGCCACTGCCTCCTCGTCGGTGCAATCGTGTCCGAGGCTGTTCTGATTCGCTCCTTTCGTGTGCTCACTAATTCAGCTCCTCTTTGGTTTTCTTATACAGATGCCATCTCTCTTGGGGCATTGAGCTGAAGACTAGAATTGTGTCCGAGCGCCCAGATCTTCAAAGTGCGTACCGCTTTTGTTACTGCCGGATGCCGGTAATCCGATAAACGCTCACCGGCGACCAGCCACTCCCGCCCTCAACAAGCAATTGTGTCTCAAAGACGTCCAGCTCTTCATATGGCGGGGAAACCAGCAGGATCGTTCGGCCCTCGGCAAGCCACGTGTCAATCACTTCCAGCTCAGTCCAACCGAACGAGGTTTGGGCATATGAAAACAGCTTACTGTTCCAAATATTAAAGGAATAGAAGTTTTTCAGGTGCGCAGGTCCGAATTCGATTCTGAATCCCCGCGTATAACCAAACCCGAAATCCAAAGCGCACTTTTGTAAAGTACACCTATATGCCCCTACCAGGATAGGATCAGGGTACCTGCTGACTTCCTGGGAAACTCTCTCGTGCTCCCGATTTTTCTCGCTGCGATCAGACACCCACGCCGCATGCAAATCTGTGAGCGCCGCTGCGTTGGAAACTACAAGAAGTGCGAATATCAGCGCGAAAGCCCCTGTTCTTAACCTTGGTGCCATTAAAGCACCCGCCTCCCTGACCAACCAAACGAAAGCCACTACCGCAACAGGCAGCGCAGGAACCATGTAGTGTTGGCCGAAGTGCTTCAACACAATGATCGTTTGAGCAATAAGTACCAGACCAAAAACCAGGGAAACCCTGGCTGCGACAATGCGGTCGGCGCCTGAGGACACTCCGTACAAGTTGGCAACAGAAAACTTTGTACATCCCATCCGGTTACACAGACGAACTGCCAGGCGAACCAAGCAAGCCAAAATCGGGACGGCTATCAACACGCCAACAATGACAAAGTACAGCGGAAATACATGGATGAGTGCGTCAAGTCTGCCGGGAACCAGCGCAAGATCGATGATGCTTGCAGAACCCTGTCCATAGTTTTCCGTATGAAGAAACAAACCCAAAAGCCAACTTACCATCCTGGGAATTTGGGTCCAGATTGGGAAGATCGCGATCAAAAATGTCACTGCGCAGTAAAGCAGAGGTCGTGCTAGCTTTTGCCAGCCCCGGAACATCAGTAGAAGCCCCAGAAGCGGTATGAATGTGACCTTTGTGGCAATTCCTATGCCAAGAGTGATGCCCGAGAGTTTGCCGAGATTCGAGTCTGCACCCGCGCAATGCGCAGGATTGAAAATCCGAGGCGACAAAATTCCAACAGTCACCGCAGAAATAGCATACAAAAACGCCTCGGGTGATAGGTAAAAAGCTCTGGGGAAAACTGCTGGAAATATCAAAGGAGTTGATTGAAAAATAACAGCGAGAAAGAGACTTCCGGTCGCAGCAAATATTCTGGCACCGGCATACATAAAGCACAGGGCATTGATAAGGAGGAGCGCCAGACTAATTCCGCGAATGTAATGCTCCGGATCAGCTAGAACAGAGTTGATCAGTCCTGAAGCGAATGCCTCTGGAGAAGTCAACATGGCCCAGACTGGAACGAAGGCCGCGACAAATAATTGCAACGGCGTTCCTGGATGATCAGTATGCCCGGGCGCATTGGCCGTCAGTATACTGAGGCCATTCAACAAATAGACATAGGCAGGGTCCTGGTCGTAGCCCAAAGGGCCTGAGTAAACCGGCGCACTGTTCTTTAAAAAAAGAGCACCGATAACCACGAGCATAAGAGGCATGACAGCCAGTAATAGCAGTCTTCGGTCACCCGTTGCCCCTCGCGGTTTCGTTCTCAAGCTTTTAGTGCACCAGGCCAGGCAGAAAAGTTCATATGACTCGTTTAATATCAACAGAACTTGCCAACTCGTTGGAGTATTTGATCAGCACTTCGTCCGGCTTGCTTGCGAAGGAATCCAACCCGGATGGGAGCAGTGACCATTTTCTTGAGTCCCCCATCCAACAGCAACGGAGTGGACTGTGAGGCTCAAACCGTAACATTTTAGGGGGATACCGACAATTGAATACTATGAGATGCCGGCTGGTAAAAGCCCCATTCCGTGCGAAACGCGCACGAGTTGGGGTCGAGCTGATCACGGGGCGATCCAACACAGGTTGATCGAGAACGCCCGGCCAAATTTTTCGTATGGCTCGTTTGTAAAAGGCTGCCAGTTGGCCTCGTAGGCTTGCTGAGACATGAAGTAGGTGTCTGGATCCGCTTCAATCTCCTCCAGCGGGACGAAATGTGTCTGCAGTGACTGGTTGGCATAGATATGAGGTATCAGGCCATTGACCCAGGAATGTCCTGCAGGTCGCAGGATCGCGTCGAAGCAATGGAACGAAGGGCATCCGGGCTTCAACACCCGATTCATATCGGCCAGCACATTTACCCGGGTCTGCTGATCCTCGGGGGTGTGTTCCAGCGCGGAAATGGAAAATACAAAATCGAAATGGTGGTCGGGCAACTCGGGGTTAAATGAGCCCAGGTAATCGTAGACGATCCGGAAGTGTTGGGAAGTAAACTGGATCGGGCCGTTGCCCAGGCCTTCACATTTGCCAGCGTTCCAGCACTCATAGTCGTTTGCAAAGTACTTCAGAATACGGCTGTCGCCGCCTCCGACTTCCAGAATCCGCGAACCCTTCGGAATATTGCGGAGGATGAAGCAATAGACCAGGTAATCCTGGTAGACCTTCAGATCACAGATGGCCGGATCAGGGTCGCCGACATTGTAGGATTTGAACGGGAGGCCGCGGAATAATTTGAAATGTGAGAGTTTGGAGTACGAGAACTTACCCATTTTGGCAGGCGAGGGCAGCCGACGATGCAGAAGGTCAGCAATCATGGGGCACATCGCTAGTCCAAGTCATAGCGTCCGCACCAACGCAATAGCCGGTGCTCGACAGCGCAAGA
>JBGTHE010000645.1:0-5542 GCA_041746335.1 Lysobacterales bacterium
TGTGCTGCAGCCATTTCCTGTCACCCATGGAACGGCGGGCTGACATTGATGGCATTGGCACGATATTCACCAAGCTTTCCACTTCTGCGCCAGCCCAAATCTCAGTTCTCGGTATCAGGCGGGTCTTCCGCATTATCATCCTCGCCAAAACTCTTTCCCCGCGAGTCGCCCACCTGGTCGCCCAGGTCGCTGGCCGCCTTGCGGGCCTGCGCTTCCATGAGAGCGATGCTGGCTTCGGAACTCAGTTCACGCAATACTTCTTTGGCAATCAGGTTGGCCAATTCAGTAGGTGTGCCCTGAAGATCGTTCATCTCGATGGTATCCACCGGCAGTTCGGTATAGCGATCCAGCGAGCTGGATTCAAATCCGGCGCGCGCGCCTTCGATACGGAAGTGTCTTATGACAATCTCTTGCTCGGGTTTTGCCGGGTCAGCGGGTGGCACTACCGATTCACCTGCCTCCAGTGCATCCAGCATTTGCTGAAAATTGGTGGTACCGCCCAGTTCTTCAATCAGGAATTCCGGATTCTCAATAAGCACTCGTTTGAGTTCTAGATTGTCGTAATCAACTGAGGCTTCAACTTCGCTGAAACGCATGGCATAAGGATTCTTGTAGCCTGGCGGATTGGCAATGGAAATTTCGCGCACATTCAGAGTCCCTTTGCGCATATCAGTTTCGACGCCGCCGACTTCAACGTGATTACCCAGCGATGTGGTAGCGACGCGCTCCAGTCGGCTTTCAATCATGCTGTCCATTCTTACAGTCACGAAATACCAGGCTACCCCGGCGCCCACCAGCATGATCAAACCCAGGGTCATGAACAATTTACGCATGCTTGCAAACTCCTGAATAGGCTGCCTAGTCCGGCATTTTGGACCAGAGAACCAGCGGCCTGAAAAGGTCTTGATTCTATCACCTGCAGCGGTGACTATCGCTTGGTGGTTGGGCGAACTTACAGGTAGCACAGCAGGGTACAATGTAGGCAGCAGCGAAATTGCCCGCAGATATGTATTGCGGATCGGGAAAAACGATGAGTAAAGCCAGGCCAGAAACCACGCACTTTGGTTACCAGGAAGTACCGCTTGATGCCAAGACCGGCATGGTCGGGGAAGTGTTCACTTCGGTGGCGCGCCGATACGACGTGATGAATGACTTCATGTCGCTCGGCATACATCGCCTGTGGAAGCGTGATTTTATGGCCAACAGCGGTATCCGCGCCGGTGATCGGGTGCTGGACCTGGCGGGCGGTACCGGCGACATCAGCCGCCTGGCTCACCAGCGGGTGGGTACGAATGGACAGGTCGTTCTCACCGATATCAATCCCGATATGTTGACCATAGGTCGTAACCGGCTGCAAGACGACGGTATTGCCGGCAACGTCGCCTATGGTCTGGTCAATGCCGAGCAATTGCCTTTTGCCAACCGCAGTTTTGATGCCGTAACCATTGCTTTCGGTTTACGCAATGTGACCGACCAGAAGGCCGCCCTGCGGGAAATGTTCCGCGTTTTACGACCGGGCGGACGAGCGTTGATCCTGGAATTTTCCCGCGTCAGGGAAGAACACCTGGCGAAACTTTACGAGCGTTATTCGTTCGGCGTGCTGCCCGTGCTGGGTCGGCTGATTGCTAATGATGCCGACAGTTACCGGTACCTGGCCGAAAGCATACGAAAACATCCGCCGCAGGAAGAGCTGGCGGAAATGATGCGCACTGCAGGATTCGAGCAGGTGCGTTTTCGTGATCTGACCGGCGGTATTGTCGCCATTCACAGCGGTCTTCACGCCTGACATGTCCGCCAGTACGACCCGCAACTACCGCACTCCTTTGCCCGGCCTACTGGCCGCGTCCCTGGAAACGGCAATCAATCGTTTACTGGCTGCCGATCAGGATAGCGGCGAACGCCTGAAAAAACTGGAAGGGCGGCGGGTGCGGCTGGAGCTGCCGGACCTGGCCATCACCCTGGACTTTGTATTCACCACGTTCCGGGTTGAAGTCAGCCTGGACACTGCCAATGACGCAGATACGGTCATCAGTGGCAGCATGCCGGCATTGTTTGCCATGGCTCTGCCAGACGAAGAAGATCGCTGGGGCGGTCCCGGATCGCGCGTGAAGATTTCGGGGGATGCGAATCTGGCACGTGACCTTGAGCGCTTATTTTCCAAACTCGACCCGGACTGGGAGGCGGGGGTGGCGCAATTCACCGGTGACGTATTAGCCCACCAGCTGGTGGCTGGATTCAAAGGCATGGCCGCAAAGCTCTTCAACACCGGCAGACAAATGCAGGAAGTGGCTGGCGACTACCTGACCAGCGAGCAAAGCCCTCTGCCACAGCCTGAAGAATTGCGCGGTTTTGCTGACGCAGTCGATAATTTACGCGATGCAGTCGAGCGACTGGAGGCTCGCATGCGCGTGTTTTTGGAAAAACAGAACTCTTCCGGCAGTGAAGCCGACCCAGCATGATCAACGGCCTGCAGCAATTTACCCGCCTGTTGCGCATCAGCGCCATCCTCGCCCGTTACCGGCTGGATGATTTGCTGGAGGCTACTCATCTCTACCAGCCCGTGCGCCTGATGCGGATCCTGGCGCCCTGGACCATCAAAGCCGGAATGGCCGACAAGCCCCGGGGTGAACGCCTGCGCTTGGCCTTATCGGATATGGGCCCCGTGTTCGTCAAGTTTGGCCAGATCGTTTCCACCCGCCGTGACCTGATACCCGCCGATATCGCCAATGAGCTGGCACTTTTGCAGGACCAGGTGCCACCTTTCCCGGGTGATCAAGCGATCGCCATTATCGAAAAGGAGCTGGAGAAACCGCTGGCTGAGCTGTTCAAAGAATTTAACCCTGAACCGCTGGCTTCTGCTTCCATAGCTCAGGTACATGCAGCCACTTTGCCGGACGGACGCGAAATGGTCGTCAAAGTGGTAAGGCCCGGCATACGCCGCTTGCTGCGACGCGATATTGACCTGCTGATGGCCATCGCTAAACTCGCCGAAAAATACTCGGAAGGTGGTGCCCGGGTGCGGCCACCTGAGTTTGTTCGTGAGTTTGAGGCTTTTGTTTTCGATGAGCTGGATATGTACCGCGAAGCTTCGAATGCTTCGGTGCTGCGCAGCAATTTCACAGGTTCGAAAGACCTCTACGTTCCGGAAATCTACTGGCCCTATTGCCGTGAACAAGTGTTGGTACTGGAGCGCATCCGTGGCGTTCCGGTCAACGACATTGAGCAGCTCAGAGCATTGGGTGTTGACCTGGAGCGTTTGGCCAAGCGCGGAATACGAGTGTTCTACACTCAGGTGTTTCGTGACAACCTGTTCCATGCCGACATGCATCCGGGCAATATTTTTGTGGATGTCAGCGACCCTGCGGATGCCAGCTTCATCGCTCTGGACTTTGGCATTGTCGCCAGCCTGACACCGAAAGACCTGCACTTCATTACAGAAAATTTCGTGGCTCTGTTCAACCGCGATTATTTCCGCGTGGCGCAGTTGCACATTGACGCCGGCTGGGTGCCACCTGACACCCGTGTGGATGAGCTGGAAGCGGCCGTTCGGGCGGTCGGCGAGCCTACCTTTGCGCGGCCGTTGAATGAAATTTCTTTCGGCCAACTGATGCTGAAATTGTTCCAGGTGGCTTATCGATTCAAACTGAATATCCAGCCGCAACTGATCATGCTGCAGAAAACCCTGCTCAACATTGAGGGACTGGGACGTGATCTCTACCCAGAGCTGGACGTACTGGAAGTTGCCAAGCCCGAACTGGAGGCCATTATGCGCGAGAAACACGGTCTGGATCAGACCGCAAAAGATTTGCGCGAGCGGCTACCAGGATGGCTCAGCAAGGCCCCCGAAATGCCCGGCCTGCTGCACGATTACCTTCAACAGGCTACATCGGGCAAGCTGACTTCCCGGCTGGATTCCAGCGACTTGGCTGCGTTGCGCCGAGACATGGAACAAACCCATCATCGCAGCATACGGGTGATGGCGGGCGCTGCATTGATGCTGACCGGCGCTTTGCTGGTGGGGCTCGAAGCTGGCCCCTGGCGCTGGTTCGGGTTATCAGCCATCGGCTTGAGCACCCTGTTACCTGGTATCTGGATTTTGTTGCGAGCCCTGAGTTACCAGGCGCCGAGAGATTGACTACTGAGTTATGCCAGCTCGGAAAATTACTCACTTCAACGCAGGGCTGGTTCAGTCAGGCCTGGTGATGCAAAGCCCCTGAAAGCCCTTGCGGTGAACGGAAAGTCTACACATCAAGTTCTGAGCAAGATTCCTGCAGCAGCCAGCTGGCTTGCACTTCGGTGCGTTGATGACTGATCCGACGTTCAATGCGAGTCCACCTGCGCAACCACCGTACCAACCACCGGCCTTGGACGCCTTGCTGAAAGATGCCGCCTGGCATTTGTATGCCCTTGAGCCAGGCACTCAGTCCAGCCAGTGGCTGCGACTTTCTGAAGCGCAGTTTCGTGCTGCCAGCTTCCTTGATCAGCGTTTGCTTGTGTCTGCTGCGGAAATTCTGCCTCCGGTGCCTTACTCAATTGCTTTGGAGCCGTTAAGTACACTGACTCAGCGCCAAGCTCAGTCTCATGCCCATTTCATATTTCATATCGGGCACTGCGGCTCGACTCTGATTTCGCGCGCCCTGGCTGCCACCACCGAGGTCCTGCCCATTCGTGAGCCACTCAGTTTGCGAATGCTGGCCGCCAGCCAACCGACAATTGCAAATGAGGAATGGTCGCGAATGTTGGACCTGGCCTTGTTTGCCCACGGCCGGGTATTTCACTCGGGGCAGATCAGCATGATCAAGGCCACCAGTACCTGCAATAACCTGATTCTGCCTCTAATGGAACGGGCACCGAGCTCCAGAAGTTTGCTGTTTTTTGTACCACTGGAAAGCTATCTGGCGGGCATGCTCGGTAAACAATCCCCGGCACAGGATTTGCGCGGCCATGCTGCATTAAGGCTGGAGGATTGGAGACGAATGACGGGCACGTCTCTGCAGATTGCCGAAATCACTGAGTTCAGCGAAGTGCAACTGGTGGTGATTTCCTGGCTTACCTGCATGGCCCGTTTGCTCCAGGCCTCGCAACAACATGCGAATCGGTGCCTGTTGATGGGTTTTGAAACCTTTCTTGCAGAGCCTGAAATTGTACTGGCTCAGCTGATCTCTTTCTTCGGCCTGACGGAATCGAAATCCCACATCCTGCAAGCCTGGCCAGACATCGCGATTGGCTACTCCAAAAAACCGGACGAACCCTACTCTGCCTTCAATCGCAGTCGCACTCTGGCCCGCGGGCGTGCGCAGCGGGCTGCCGATATTCATTCTGGTATGACTTGGGCGGAACAATTACTCGATCAGTTCCCGCTGTTTAAGCCGTGCAGGGCATATCTGGGCCCGAATTGAAAGAGCCCGACGGCGGTAAGAGCTTCCGATTCTGGTCCTTGGCCCTTCGGGCTGCCCTCGGGCCTCGGTCGCCCCTGCGTCACGGCCCGACTCGCGTCCTGCTCGGTCGGGCCTGTCGCGACATCCTGTCGCTCCTCCTTGTG
>JBGTHE010000646.1:0-7869 GCA_041746335.1 Lysobacterales bacterium
CCTGATCAGCGAGCTGGACCAAAAACGCGAATTGATGCAACGGTTAAAAGCCGCATTGGAAAGTGGTGAACGATCATCCGGACAGTCGGTTGATACTGCATTGCTCGACTGTTCCGATGGGCATGCTGTTTTACGTTTGTCCGGAAAGGCAACGCCCTGGCTACTCAACAAGATCAGCAGCGTGGACTTCCTCGCGGCGCCTGCGGTAGGGCAGCACGCACTACGCACACGTATGGGGCAGATAGCGGTGGTGCTGAGTTACCATCCAGCCGATGAGGGCAGCTCAGAATTTGTATTTGACCTGATTTTTGATCGCAGTGTTGCGGGTTATCTTTGGCAGCTGCTGCTTACATCAGTGCCGCATGCACGGGAACTGGCTGCGGAATTTGGTCAGGAACACCAGTAAACCAACGGGAGAAATGACCATTAAACACTTCAAACAGCACGAATTCTGGTCCTCTCGCCTGACCTTTCTGTTGGCCGCTATGGGCGGTGCCATCGGCCTGGGCAATATCTGGAAATTTCCGTACATTACGGGTGCAAATGGTGGCAGTGCTTTCGTGCTGGTCTACCTCATTTGCATCACTTTTATAGCAATCCCAATTCTGATTGCCGAGATCATGCTGGGCCGGCGTGGCAGACAAAGCCCACCCAACTCGGTTGCGATCATCGCGAAAGCTGAAGGGCGCTCGAGAATCTGGGCCATCGTAGGCTGGTTGGGCGTGTTGTCGGCCTATCTGATCATGACTTACTACAGTGTCATTGCTGGCTGGGCCATGTCCTATATGTTCAAGGTTGGCAACGGCAACTTCACCGGCCAGGATGCTGAAGTCATCAGCCAGGAGTTTTCCAACCTGTTAGCCGATCCTCTGCAGCTCACTTTCTGGCACGGCATGTTCACCTTCATCACCATGGTGATCCTGATTGGTGGTTTGCGCAAAGGCATTGAGCGTTCGGTTCAGATACTGATGCCTTTGCTGTTTGTCCTGCTGCTGGTGATGGTCGCCTATGCAGCCGTCGAGGGGGACATGTCTGCTGGCCTGCACTTCATGTTCGATTTCGATTTTTCCGCGATTAACGGCAACGTCGTACTGATGGCCGTTGGTCACGCTTTCTTTTCCATAGGCGTGGCCATGGGCTTGATGATGGGTTTTGGTGCCTATCTGAGCAAGGATGTTTCCATTGGCAAATCAGCCTTGATTATTTCTGGCACGGACACGCTGGTTGCGTTGTTGGCTGGTATAGCCATTTTCCCGATTGTGTTTGCCAACGGCCTGGACCCGGCACAAGGCCCAGGTCTGATCTTTGTTACCCTGCCTATTGCCTTTGGCAATATGACCGGCGGCCTGCTGTTCGGCACCCTGTTTTTTATTCTGCTTTTTTTCGCAGCGCTGACTTCATCCATAGGCGGCTTGGAGCCTGTGGTCGCCTGGGTGGAAGAACAAACCAACTGGAAGCGTTCCACTTCGGCGATCCTGACTTGCGCCACGGTTTTCCTGATTGGTATGGCAACGGTATTTTCATTCAACCTGTGGTCAGGCTGGCATCCGCTGGGTTTCACAGAGCGGTTTGCGCAGGCTGGGTTCTTTGATTTGCTTGATTACCTCACAGCGAATGTGATGATGCCGCTGGGTGGCTTGCTGCTGGCCATATTTGTGGGCTGGAGAGTCTCACCACAGGCAGTTGCAGACGAAACCGGATTTGTGAATCCCCTTGTTTACGGGGTCTGGTTCTGGCTGATGAGGTGGGTAGTGCAGATTTACATCATTCTTATTTTTATCTCCAATTTGTGAGGTCGCACAGGTTTTCTGTAACCGCTGAGTGATGGTGCTGCCTGATCCAACTGTCCGGGCCCCTTTACCCTGGTGCACAACCGTACTGATGTAGAACACGACTGGTGGTCACAGGAGCTGCAGTTACTGTATGACGCAGACAACTTCAATGGCATCGTCGGCTTGTATTACTTCGATGAGGAAAGATCACAGTACGCTAATACCACAGCCAACTTCGCTGAATACCTGCCCTCTGCCTGTAACAACGGAAATACCGCATCCAATCCGGCTTTCGCGGGGCTTTGTCCCGTTGTCAACAGCTTCATCCTGCCTTTCATGTCCCTTTTCGCCGGGGGGCGCCCGTTTGTTTACGCCGACTTCCAGCCAGGGGGCTTGTGGGATACCACGCTTGCAGCACTCGGCCTGGGAGGCTTCGGTATCAATGCAGGTCTGGTTCCGGTCAGTGGCGTTGGTCAGTTGAGCGATAACAACTCATTTGCGGTGTACGCGCAAGGCAGCGCACAAATGAGTGAGACCATCACTTTGACGGCAGGCTTGCGCTATACCAGTGACAGCAAAGACATCACCAGCCTGAGTCGACACCAGCGGGTGGTTTCGTAACAAACCCTCTGGCATCGGGTCCGGTAGATGACGAAAAAGTTACTCCCAAACTGGGGTTGGAGTGGCGTCCCGACGACGACTCGCTCTACTACGCTTCTTATACTCAGGGTTTCAAGAGTGGTGCTTTGAACATTTATGCCGGCGTAGTGGGAGGTGAGGTGCCAACCATTTATTACGACGCATCCAGCGGCAAGATCTACAACATGAATGCTTCCTATGACACGGTGGAAGGCGAAACTGACGCAGCCACGAGTCAGGCGCCGGATTTCAGTAAAGGGCTGAAGGGTGTTGAGCCGATTCCAGCCGATGGCCGCAATGTGCTGTTACCCGGTTTCCTCAAAGGGGCGGACGCATTGGTCAAACGCTTTGGCAAGCTGGATTTACAGCAAGTGACAGCGCCCAGCATTGAGTGTGCCACACAGGGTTTTCCCATGACCGAAGGAGGACTGCAACAACTTGCTTTCCGCAAAGAGGTGCTGTCACGCGACCCCGAAACCAAAGCGATCTATTTCAAGTCAGATGGTTCGGATTACGTTGCCGGGGAAATTTTCAAACAGCCCACATTAGCAGCCACCCTGAATAAATTCGCAGAGCAGGGACCAGACTACATCTACAAAGGTGAATGGGCCGAAAAGCTGGTGCAAAAGACACAGGCGCTGGGTGGCAAGCTCTCCATGAAAGATATGGAAACCTATGACGTCATCTGGACCGAACCCGTTCACGCCAATTATCACGGCTACGATGTTTATGTGTATGGCCTGCCGGCAGGCGGTGGCGTCAACACACTGGAAGCTCTGGGGTTAGCGGATCTTGCGGGGCTGGCCGACAAGCCGTATTACGCTGATTCGCCGGAGTCATTGATGATTCTGAGCAACATTACTCGTGTGGGCGTTCCCCTGACTTATGGTGGCACTGCGATAGGTGCTGCCCTACAAATGGATCTTTCCTATGAAGGCCGCCTCAAGCCAGAAACCACTGCCAGACTCTGGGAAATCATGCAGGCCGGACATTTCCCTGGTGTGATTCCCCCCAAAATTACGCCAGCCCATTCCGATGGAGTAGTGGTTGTCGATTCAGCCGGGAATGTGGCCGCCATGGTCCATTCCATCAATACCGTCAGCTGGGGTACCAACGGCCTGAACATTGACGGTATTTCAATACCGGATTCTGCTGCAATACAGGTGTCTGCTGTGGCTGCCACTGTGCCTGGTGAGCGCTTGACCGACCCGACCAATCCGGGTTTGGTGCTGAAGGATGGCAAACCCGTCCTGGGCTTCGCTTCCATCGGAGCGGGATTGCACCAGAGAACCATAGCCGGATTGATCAGTGTGTTGGATTTTGGTATGACCCCGCAGGAAGCGATCAATGCCCCCGCCTTTGGTTTTACCGAATTTACTGCCGCGGGTGCCACTGGTGCCCAGACTTTTGGCGAAGGAGATTTGAGCCCTGAGATGATCGCCGCTGTTGCCGAGCTTGGGCTCGAAATCAAGGAGGAGGATTCCATGTGCGGTTATTGGATTGCGATTCAAATTGATCCGGAAACCGGTGAACTCAAAGGCGGCGGACCCAGAGAATTTGACATCAGCACGGGGGGACGTGCCGTAGGGTATTGAGTGTTCAGGCTGCAGGAGATTGAGGTTTGCAGTCTGTTTATGGCCAGGCAGAACGGGGAGTGCTCTGCCTGCCCAATACGGTAAAGCTCAGACTTTGCCGAATCAGTAAGCCAAAGCACCGCTGTTATTGCGATTGTGCGAAGCGGCTTCCAGTTCACCGGTTTCGGGATTGCGGCTGATGGCCACCCATTTGCCCTCACCACGCAAACGGGCTTCCTCTGCAGGCACTTCGTTATAGGCAATTCCCAGTTCATCCAGTACCTGCTGGCTGAATTTACCGGCAGGAATCTGCAGGGTGCTTTGAAAGGTGGCCGTGTCGGTGCTGGGCATAAAGAAGTCCGGAGTGTTAATGGCCTCGGTAACGCTCATGCCATACTGAGTGAAATTCAGCAGGCTCAGGAAAGTGCGCTGGTGGAGTCCAGAGCCCATGGAAGCGAAGCCCAATAAAGCTTCATCATTCTTGAACAGGATTCCAGTCTCGGTGGGCGAGGGCAGACGATCGCCTGGATTGACGCGAGCGATGGCTGCCTGCTGGAAACTGGCCGCATCGGAAATCGACACGCCGTCCACAAAGATACCGGTTTTGCCCCAATAGACCGAATTGATAGTGTGGGTGATGGCGGCGATATTGCCGTCCTTGTCGATAGCAACCACATCATCAGAATGCTTGGGCCCGGGCTCAGCCCAGCGGCTGAAAGATGCACCTGCCTCCATGCGTGCCCATAAATCTTCGGCATAAGTTTTGGTCAGGCGATTTTCCGGTGAAACATCAAGTCCGGGGAATGTCTGCTCAACCATTTCGGGCGGTAAAAATGCCAAAAAGAACATCTGCGTGATATTCAGTGCCTTCCGCAGTGCGACAGATGAAGTGGTGAAGTGGCCGTCGGCGACCAATCCGGAAGCTGCTGCGAGGTTTTGTGCCTCGATCATGGCAATACCACCCGCATTGGGCAGCGGGTTGGTTTTCAGCACATAACCATTGCCGATCTCTCCGACCAGTGGCTCGTCCCAGATCACCTCATAAGCTGCCAGATCATCCAGGGTCATTTTGCCGCCATCGGCCTGTACGGCCGCAATCAGCTTTTCAGCCCACGGCCCGGTGTACATATAGTCCACACCCTGCTCGGCAATATTTCGTAAGGTTTGTGCCATAGCGGGCTGCTTCAGCACGTCACCCTGCTGGTACAAAGTACCATCGGCTGTCGTGAAGATGGCCTTTGTGTCGGGCAATCGGGAAAGATCCTCGGCGCGGAATTTGATCTGATCTGCCAGATGCGCGGTGACTGGCATACCCCGCTCGGCGATGTAGATGGACGGCTCGAACAATTGCGCAAAAGGCAGCTTGCCAAAACGAGCATGTGCAGCGCCTACGCCTTTCATGAAGCCGCCAACCAGGGCAGTTCGGCCACTGGGGTCGCCCAGGCCGCGCAGGCCTTCTTTCGAGTTCATGTCAATTCCGCCGGGAATAGTCATGGGATCGGTTTCTCCCCGCACCGTATTCCATTCGGCGTTCATGGTGTACGTCTGGTCGGAAGCCGCATCGTAATAGACCAGCGACATCATCCCGAAGTAACTGATCGGGGCGCCGGCAGTGAGCGCAATCTGCGCCATGGCCGTGGTCATAGCAGCATCAATGGCGTTGCCGCCTTGCTGCAGAGCCTCCAGCCCGGCGCGCGCAGCCAGGCCGCTATAGGCCACTGTTACCGCGCCGTTGGTTCCTTTGGCTGATCCGGCTGAAGTGCGGTCCACGTCCTGTGCCGCCATAAAGCGATCATATTCACCTGCTGGCCAGTTGGCCGGGGAAAGGTTCACCGTCTGCTCGGCTGTGCCGGTAGCAACGGGTTCCGCAGCAACTTCCGCAGCGACTTCCGCAGCAACTTCTTCTTGGCGCTGTGGTTCCTCGCGGTTGCAAGCGCTGAGGGTTACGCACAAGGCTGCACACAGCAGTATTTTCAGGTGCTTCATCGATATTCTCCAGGATTTCATGTAAGGCGCGGCTCAATGTTGCGCAGCAGCAATATACCGATCCACCTTGGCTTCAAGGACCGACAAGGGCTTGGCGCCGTCAGACAGGACGACCTCGTGGAAGTCGCGGACATCAAAGCGCTCACCCAGGGCCTGCTCGGCGCGATGGCGCAATTCCCACATCTTCTCATAGCCCAGCCGATAGGCCAGCGCCTGCGCCGGTATGGAAGTGGAATAGCGCAATGTTTCAGAGGCAATTTCGGATTCAGACTGGATAACGTACTCGCGCATGTAAGCACGGCCTTCTTCCAATGACCAGCCCAGTGCGTTCATGCCGGTGTCAACCACCAACCGGCTGGCGAGGAAAATTTCGCCAATGTACCGCCCGTACAATTCATAAGGGGTTTCATACACACCCATTTCAATTCCCAGGCTGGCGGCATATTCAGCCCAGCCTTCTGTAAACGCGGATACAGAGTACTTTTTGCGGTATTCCTGCAGTGACTTGTTCTCGTTCTGTGTTGCCATGTGAAAGTGATGGCCAGGCAGCAGCTCGTGATAAATCAATGAACCTGCCCAAACCAGATTGCGGGTAGGCAAGCCGGACGCATTGTAATTGTAGTAACCCACCGGGTCGTCAACGGTAGGTGGATTGTAATAACCATAGGTCATGCCCGCTTCAGACGCCAGCGGCAAGCGCCGAACGCCATAGGCCGCCGCGGGTTGGGTTTTGAAATAATCTCCCAGGTGTGGCTCGATCCGTTGGATATACTTCTGGAAGGTTGCCTCAACTTCTTCTGCTGATTCAGCAAAGAACTGTGGATCGGATTGCAACGCTTGCAGGAAATCCTGTGCGCTTCCTTCAAAACCCAGCTCTTCGCGGATGGCTGCCATGCGTGCGGATATATCGGCAACCGCCTGTTTACCGCGCTCATGAATTTGTTCCGGGCTCAGCTCCAGCGTAGTCTCCTGGCTCACACGCCGTTTATACACTGCCAGCCCACCGGGGTACTGGCTCAAGCCGACCGCTTCAGGTGCCTGTGCTTCGTACTCCTCACCCAGGGCGGCCAGCAAACGGGATAATCCGCCGTTGACGCGAGTCTCTATCAGCTCTTCAAGAGTTTGCTTGAAGGAATCGCGCTCGGGGTCTGGAAGGGCAGCCAACCTTTCATCACTGACCCGCATGCCAGCAGGTAAAGCCGATTGCAGCCCGCTCCAGGTGGCACGGGTGGATGGGAGCGCAGCTTTGGGCAGGTAGATACCCCGCTGTACCTGGCCTTCCACTTTTGCAACCAGTTGATCAATCATGTCGGCAAGCTCGTTGCTCAGCTTGAGATAATGTTCGGCTGCTGCGGCATCGCTGATCTGCTGCCCCGCAAGAGCCTGCGAAGCGAACTGGAAATAGTAAGGGGCAATGTAGGCGGTGATATCAAAAGTCAGCCAATAATCATCATCGTTGGCGCGGTTGTCAGCCAGTTGCACCTCGAGGATTTCATAGGTGATCAGTTCGTCGCCAGACAATTGGCTTGCATCAACCTGCAACAGTCGATTGCGAAATTCTGCGGAGCGGGCCTGATCAGCGTGATATTGCTCCAGTGTCAGGTCTTCAAATTGTTCAATCGGCAGGCCTTCCTGCAACCGCAGATAAGTGCTTACTTGCAGTTGCGACGCCCAGATCTCGTCGGCAAGTTCCCGCACTGCGGCAGCTGCCACTTTCCCGGAGTTGTCGCCGGCAGTTTCTGTCGCTTCCGCCGTCACCGCTTGTGGTGCAGGTGTTTCTGCCCGGTCACTGCAGGCGGTAAGACCGGCAATTGCCAGAGCACACGACAGAATAACTATCCGCCAAAACTTGAGATGAGCTGAGCTGATCATAGTGAAGACTCCAATAGCTGGGCAGT
>JBGTHE010000647.1:0-3432 GCA_041746335.1 Lysobacterales bacterium
TCGCCAATTACATTTTAGTACTTCCAGCCGTGAGCGTTATGCCCGATAAGGTGGCCGCGACCGCAGGCTCGCTCCATCCCAGGAATATACATCAGGGACGCTATGATCTTGGAGCCCTCTGCAAGAGCTGCCCGGAACTCCGAGCCTTCCTGACGCGTAATCCGAAAGGCGAAGACACCATCGACTTCAGCGATAGCCAGGCCGTGTTGCTCCTGAACAAGGCGCTGCTGGCACACCACTATCAGATCGCGAATTGGCAAATCCCGGAAGGCTACCTGTGCCCACCCATTCCCGGTCGCGCAGATTACATTCACTACGCGGCAGATTTATTGAATCCAACGGCGGGGACGCAGCTCCCAACGGGAAAGAAAGTCAAAGTGCTCGACATTGGTGTCGGTGCCAATTGTATCTATCCCATCATCGGCAGCCAGAGTTATGGCTGGAAGTTTGTAGGATCAGATATCGATCCGGTTGCGATCAAGGTGGCAGAAGTGATCGTGCAGTCCAATCCGCGCCTGCGAAAGCTGGTCACACTTCGCCTGCAAACTGATCCCAACGTCGTGTTCAAGGGCATTATCCAGGCCGATGAGTACTTCGATCTGACGCTGTGCAATCCGCCATTTCACGCCTCCCGCGTTGAAGCCGAGGAGGCTAATCAGCGCAAACGCAACCGGCTGAAGAAGGCTGTATTAAATGAGCGTGAGAATGATCGTCGGGATAACCTGGCTGGCCCGCTGAATTTTGGTGGCCAAAACCATGAACTTTGGTGTACGGGCGGTGAGTTGGGCTTTTTGTCGCGTATGATCAATGAGAGCGTGGAGTTCTCGCAGCAGGTGTATTGCTTTACGAGCCTGGTGTCTAAAAAGGAAAATGTTTCGCCACTGAAGAAGTTGTTATCCCGAGTGGGCGCAACAAAGGTGGATGTGGTTGCGACCAGCCAGGGGCAGAAAGTAAGCCGCTTGCTGGCATGGAGCTTTTTCAGGAAGGACTGATGAATCAAAACGATATTCTGCGTCGAATCCGCTACACCCTTGATCTCGACGACTCAAAAATGATTTCCATATTTGGCCTGGTCGACCACATCGTCACGCGGGCGCAGATCAGCAGCTGGCTGAAAAAAGATGATGATCCCGAATACCAGCAGTTAAGCGACCCGGAGCTCGCCAGCTTTCTCAATGGCTTAATAATGCTTAAAAGAGGGAAGAAGGACGGGCCAATGCCCAGGCCGGAAAAACAGCTGAACAACAACACCATTTTTAACAAGTTGAAAATCGCCTTCAACCTCAAGGCCGAAGACACCCTGGCCATCCTGGCCCTGAATGACTATACCCTCAGCAGGCACGAACTTAGTGCGTTCTTCCGCAAACCCGGTCACAAGCACTACCTGGCCTGCAAGGACCAGGTTCTGCGGAATTTCCTGAAGGGCCTGCAGCTAAAATATCGACCTGAGTGATTTTCTTGAAGTACAAGTCTCCATCAGATTTCATTTCTCATACCCATGAACGGCGGAAAATCAACTTTCCCGCCGTAGATGACAATGTGGATGATGATGCAATGACCCACGCTCAAGACCGGACACTACTGCGACGTGAAGGCTTTAGGCATATGCTTGCGTCATGATCACTACCTACAGCGGGGAACAGGGGCGGCTGGAATGCGCGGACTTGGATACGATCCCGCTCGGCGATGTCATCTGGATAGACCTGATGGAGCCGACCGTAGAGGAAGAGCAGCGGATCGAACGGTTGTTGGGTATCGATGTCCCGACCCTGGAGGAAATGCAGGAGATCGAAATTTCTTCGCGGCTGTACTTTGAGGATGAGGCCGCGTTCATGACGGCGACGCTGCCGGCACAGACCGACACTGACGAACCTCAACTCGCTCCTGTAACTTTCGTGCTGGCTGGCCCGCGGCTCATCACCGTGCGCTATCACGAACCGCGCGCGTTCCACACACTGCCGATACGAGCGGCGCGAGTCCCCATGGGCTGTAACGACGGTGCTTGCGTTCTCGTCGCCTTGCTGGAAGCGCAAGTTGACCGCCTTGCGGATGTGCTGGAGCGGGGCAGCCGTGAAATCGCTGAATTATCCCGGCAGGTTTTCAAGCCGGCCGGTGGCCCGCCTCGCAGGAACTCCGATTACCGGTCGACGCTGGAGGCCATCGGCCGAAAGGGCGACCTGACTTCCAATATCCGGGAATGCCTGGTTTCCCTGGACCGCATGCTGGGCTTCCTTGGCCAGGCGGTCCGCCAGCAGAAGGCAGACAAGGATCTTCGCACGCGTGTTCGCACATTGGCACGGGATTGCCAGTCGCTGACCGACCACTCGAGTTTCATGACGCAGAAAATCACCTTCCTGCTCGACGCGATGCTGGGCCTGATCAACATCGAGCAGAACGGGATCATCAAGATTTTCTCGGTGGCCGCGGTGGCGTTCCTGCCCCCAACGCTGATCGCTTCGATTTATGGAATGAACTTCGAATTCATGCCCGAGCTTGAATGGATGCTCGGCTACCCATTCGCATTGGTGCTGATGGTGCTATCCGCGGTACTGCCGTTTTTCTATTTCAAATGGCGACGGTGGTTGTGATAGTGGTAACGATTGTACCGATTGCCCCACGTTGACCGCTCGTTGCTGGGCCAATATAGTCCCGGCATGGTTGTGGCTTATGGCAAAGGTTTGCTTTGCACCAATGCTGCGTATGCCACCCTGGTAGCTGAGCTACTCTTTTCAGACGGATTCGAAGCCCTCGCCCCGTGAATATTTTCAGAAACCTGAGGCCCATGCTCGCGCATGGGCCTCGCCTCGTTATCAAACTGACAGTTACGGAATCTGCTGGATCAGGGTGAAGGAAAGCCGCTCCCGTTGAGATCGAATAACCAGATGGAGTCACCCAAACCAGCCGGTACCTGATCAAGATCGGTACTGGCCGGATGCTGCACTGCAACAACGAACTCGTAAGCATTGGCCGGGTTGAAAATCATACCCGTGGCTTCAGATCCGCCCACCCGCAAGCTGAGGAAGTGGTCGACCGATTCAGCCACACCGTCGTTGTTCACATCGCGGGCAAACCAGATATCGCCGCCGACTGCCGAAGCGTTAGGTGCATCTTCGATGATGTAAATATTGCCGTGCACATCCTGCGCAAGATTATCGGGAGAATTCATAGCCGCTGAAGTTGAGGGAAAGCCCACGTTCTTGGGTGTCGCTGAGTTGCTGGCGAACAGACGGACCATCGCTTTACCATTGCCAGTCTCTTCGATGCTGTAGACGGCATTTTCAGAAGTGGCTGCGAAGTAAACCACTTCGTTACCGCTGGCCAAACGACCGATTTCCATGTCTTCCGGACGGCCATAAGGGGTGCCACCAAGCTCATCCGCTGCGGCCCGGCCACCACGCGTTTCGGGATTTTCGTAAGGGTCATCGGTAGGGC
>JBGTHE010000648.1:0-1718 GCA_041746335.1 Lysobacterales bacterium
GGCTGAACAGATGGCAGGTGGAAGCGAGCTGGGTGGTTTCAAGAACACCCACAAAGCGCAGCTGTTGGCATTGCTTATGGTTCTGGCCATTCCGTTGGGCATTCCGCTGGCCATTTCAGGGGCCTCGGCGGATACCCTTGATGAAATCCGCGCGCGGGGTTTCCTGAAGTGTGGCATCACCGAATCCGGAGTGGGGTTCAGTTACCTCGACGCCTCCGGCAATCGCGCCGGCTTCGAGGTGGATCACTGCAAAACCATCGCTGCCGCTATCTTTGGCGAACTGAAAGTGGAGTATGTGCTGGCCACTCCGCAAACCGGCTTTACGCTGTTGCAATCGGGGGCTATCGATCTGTTCCCGGCAGGTGCCACCTGGTCGTATTTGCGCGACACGTCGTTGGGCCTGGATTACGCGGGTATCTATTTCTACGACGGCCAGGGCTTTATGGTGCGCAAGGACAAGAACGTCAGCGCAGTGACTGATCTGGGCGGCGCTACCATCTGCGTGGCGCAGGGCACCACGCTGGAGCAGAATCTGGCGGATTACTTTGAAAGCGTTGGCCTGGAATATCAGTTGATCACGTTTACCGATACCGACAAGGCGCTGGAAGCCTATCAGGCAGATCGTTGCGATGCCCTGACCATGCAACGGGCCGCACTGGCTGCGCGCTCGGCGGGAATGTATGACCGGAGTCTGCATCAGATTCTTGACGAAACCATTTCCAGCGAACCGCAAGGTCCCCTGGTTCGGCAGAACGATTCGCGTTGGCGCGATATTGTCTGGTGGTCGTTCAATGCCCGGTTGCTGGCTGAACTCCACGGCATCAACCAGGCCAATGTGGAGCAGGTGCGGCAAGAGTCCGGCAATCGGGAAATACAGCGGCTGCTGGGAGTTTATGGTGAGTTCGGTGCTGTCATGGGCCTGTCCAATGATTGGGCCTACGACATCATTCGGCTGGTGGGCAGTTACGAAGATGTGTGGGATAGAAATCTCACCCCCATTGGCCTGGAACGCGGCCCGAATCGATTGTGGAAAGATGGTGGGCTGATGTTTGCATTGCCTTTCCGCTAGGTAAGCAGGCAGAACCTTAAGAATGGACGGACTTAAACTGATCGCACTGCCGACTTCCCCCTATGCGGCGCGCCTGCGTATCCAGATTCTGGAAAAGGGGCTGGATATACCATTCGAGCTCCCCGCGACAGGCATAAGCGCGGCTGAACACGGCACTCTGAATCCCTTTGCCAGAACCCCGATTTTGCTGCATGGCAGGGACCGCCTGATTGAGTCAGCAGCCATCGCCGAGTATCTGGAAGATCTGCATCCCGTGCCTGGCATGCGGGGGACCAACCCGCTGGAAACCGCGCACATGCGCGCCTTTGTACGTGCGCTTGATCTCTATCTTTTCCCGTTGCTGTTTCGACTTCGTTCTGTAAAGGCGGGCGACCCTGCACTGGAATCGTTACTCGCTGAACTGTACTCGGTACTTGGCAAACTTGAAGCCCTGTTCAGTGGCCAGAGCTATGTAGTTTCGGATCATATGACGCTGGCAGATTGCGCCCTGCTGCCTGCCTGCTTTTATCTGGACTTTTTTCTCGATCGTCTTAAGCAAGAGGATTTTCGTCTGCAGCATCCGGTATTGCACGACTGGTGGCAGAAGATGCTCGATCACCAGTCAGTAACCACCGTTATTGCGGGTTTGAATCAGGCCTTGCAACTTCCA
>JBGTHE010000649.1:0-2006 GCA_041746335.1 Lysobacterales bacterium
TTTCCAGTGCAGCCTTTTCCTGCTCGTTAAAAACAAATTGCTGCTCAAAAACGGTCTGCTCGGACCTTCTACTGGGCCCAAGCAACCAGAGTTTTTCCCTGATTTCCATAATGACAACATTGTACGTGCAGGTTTGGGTGGCAGGCTAATGCCGCCGGCTTTATTTAATGACCCGATCCTGGCCGGGATTTCCGCTTTGGCCGCTGGCCAGAAACAGTTGATGTAACCTTGCTTTTCCGGCGTGATGAGGATCGTTTTCCATCAACTTGACCCGCAAAAAAATATTAATCCTGAAGATTGATATCAACCATTAATTCATTGGCCAGCAGCTCCAGCTCCCCCTGCAGCAACGCACGGCTGACTCCCATGGGCACCCTTAACCGTGCTTTGGCCCTGAACAGCATTTCCCCCGACATGGAAGCACTTTCGCAGCTGCTCTCGAGTTCCAGCACATTGACTCCGTGACGACTGAGTATGGCGGTAATATCGCGCACAATGCCCGGGCGGTCCTGACCGATCAACTCCAGCACAAACTCCCGCGCCTCGCCTTCGAAAGAGGAGCCGGTGCTGCGGTGAGCAGTAATGTTCATGCCCTCCCCATCCAGTTGCAGCAACTGCTGGATCAGGGATGCACTCTGTTCAGCGGGCACCTGCGCCAGAAGGATGCCGGCGAACTTTCCGGCCAGTGAGAGCATGCTGCTTTCTGTCCAGTTTCCGCCGTGCTGCTCTACCAGATGTGACAATCGCGCGATGATGCCAGGGCGATCATCACAGATGACCGTCAACACCACGGACTCAAACAAGGGTTTATGGCTCAACTGGGGCATGTGGACATCTTGCCTCAGCAACGCGGCAGGATTACACCCGCTCGATCACAATCCGCAACTTGAGGGTAAAAACCGCCACCTGGTTCAGAAAACCTGGAGACTCGCGAACCCCCACTGACAACTCGGTTTGGTGCGCTGAAATCCGATCTAATGCGCTGGGGCAGGGGCAGGTCAGATCGCTTTCAACTGTTCCGGAATCGTTCTGGAAAAGATCAACCTCGGTGGCTATCAAAATCATTCGAATCAGTATGCTCTGTTCACCCTCACCGGCGGGCAATACCAGTGGCCCTGACAGACCTGGCGGATCCTGCACGAATCCCGCGGGCAAACTGTGCTTTTTGACTTTAATATGACCTTCACCTTTCAGGCCTTCATTGAAAACCTTGACAGCCAGATCAAATTTCCAATCGTCCCCAATATCTCCTTCCTGACTTTCTGAAAGGACTGAGACTGTAACTTTGAAAGCCATTGATTGCTCCTCTCACTGCAAATTCTTACTGCTTAAAATCAGCCCTTGAGTTTATCAGGTAAATTCTGCTTCTGCCCACACTTGCAGCAGCAAATCAAAACATCATCGACCACGAAGCGATGAAGCTCCCCAGATCTGTGCCCGTCCGGGTGTTGGTCTGGCTGTTAGAATAGGTAAACTTGAGGGTCTGCCGGGTATTCAGTGGCATGCCAAAACTGGCAGCCCAGAAACTCGCCCGACCCGCGTCATCCTTGTCAACCCCATTAATGGTGTTTTCGCCGCCGTAACCATAGCCACCGCTCAGGCTGCCCCAGATGCCCGGCTTGAAATTGTAAATTACATGGCCCTGCACGAACCACAGAGGGTCCTGCTCCCTGGCGCTGCCTCTGAAAAACTCCTCGTTTTCGCCAAACAGGAAAACGGAGAACGTGGTTTCAAATTCCCAATTTTGGCGCTGGTGCAACACTCCAATTTGCGGCCTCACTACGTATCGGTTGTTACCCAGGTTGATCAGGCGGTCGACGCGGTACTCTCCCAATGGCAGGGTCAGGTCAACAGCTACACCCAAAAGTGTCCGCACCGGATGAGCGGCCCTGAAAGTGGCAAATTCCTTGCCCTGCAAAGGAGGCGAACCCAGCAAGTTGACGGATAAACGCAAAGATGGATCTGCGAAGCCATGACGACGGACGGAAGTGGCTTGGCCATTTAAT
>JBGTHE010000650.1:0-4141 GCA_041746335.1 Lysobacterales bacterium
CCGACTATTTAAATTCCGTATGTGGCCGTATCGCCGAATCACTTCTCGTCAGCGCGACAGGGCATTGCTCAATTTTTCCAGGCGGCCGCGCAGCGAACCGTCAATCACCTGGTCACCGGCATAAATAACCGCTCCACCCAATACGCCGGGGTCGATTTCACGCTCCAGATCGATGGCACAGTTGAAGCGCTTCGCCAGTGCCTCACTCATGCGTATGACCTGCTCGTCGTCGAGCGCCGTGGCTGAAACCACCCGCACCTGTAATTGCTGCTCCGCTTGATGTTTAAGCTTGAGATACAGTGCAGCGATCTCGGGCAATAAAGACAACCGCCGGTTGTCACCCAACACGCCCAGGTAAGCTTTGAAGCGCTGATCAAAGTGCTCACCGCCCGCAACTGCAATGAGATCGACAACCTGCGAAGTTGACACAGAAGGGGTGTCCAGCACTGCTGCGACCTGCTCGTTGGTAGCAATCTGGCTGGCCAGTGCCAGCATGGAGTGCCAGCTGGCTAATGCATTTGCACCCGAATCGCTTTCCTGGGCCAGGGCAAAAGCCGCTTTCGCGTAAGGTCTGGCCAGCGTCGTCAGGCTACTCATGTCAGATTTCTGCGATCAGCTCATCGAGCAGCTTGCGATGAACATCTGCGTCGATTTCTTTTTCCAGCAGGCGAGAAGCACCCAACACGGCCAGGCTTGCCACCTGGGCCCGCAGAGCATCGCGCGCCTGGTTGGTAGCCAAAGCAATATCAGCCTCGGCTGCCGCAACCTGGCGTTTGCGCTCGGCAACAGCATCTTCCTTGGCCTGATCCAGAATCTGGCCATGGCGCTGGTTGGCCTGGTCAACGATCTCGCCAGCCTTGCTGCGCGCCTGGTTGATGGCTGCGGTGGCTTCAACCTGTGCTGCTTCCAGAGCCTTCTCGGCCCGATCAGAAGCCGCCAGACCTTCGGCGATCTTTTCCCGCCTCTCGTCCATGGACTTGAGCAGTATCGGCCAGATGAACTTCATGCAGAACCACACGAAAATCAACATCGCGATGGACTGCAATACCAATGTGGCATTCAGATTCATGCCTTACCTCGCTTAGCGTTGACTAGACCAGAGTGCTGATGACCCGAATCGCCTCATCTGAGACAACGGGCCTTCGAGCTGCCCAATTAACCAGCCAGGGCTGCCTGCAGCTGACCCACGAACGGGTTGGCGAAAGTGAAGAACAGTGCAATACCTACACCGATCATCGCCACAGCGTCCAGCAGGCCGATGGCCAGGAAGAATTTACCCTGCAGCATCGGAGCCAGTTCAGGCTGACGAGCAGAACCTTCCAGCAGACGACCGCCCAGGATACCCACACCGATACCAACGCCCAAAGCACCCAGACCAATCAGCAGTGCTACAGCGATTGCGGTCATACCAATTACAGTTTCCATTCTTAACTCCCGTTTACAAATGATGCTTTACAAAAACAACTAATCAAAAAAATGATTGGGGTCAGAGTAAAAATTTTGCGATTCGCTTTGACCCACACAGTATTCCTAAAAAATTTTTACTCTGACCCCGAGCCGATCAATGCCATGCCTTTAATGATGTTGTGAGGCCATGCTCAGATACACAATGGTCAGCATCATGAAAATAAAAGCCTGCAAGGTGATCACCAGGATGTGGAACACAGCCCAGCCAAAATGCATTAACTGTCCACCCAAAAAGGCCAGGCCGCCAATCAGCAACATCTCCACCAGCAGGAGCCAAAGGGTTCTCTTGTTATCCAGCTTGCCCTTGAGATTCAGCCATAGGGTGGCGAATACAGAGGCGGTGGCCACCACCCAGAACCAGCCGGGAATGTGCTCACCAAACATGGAGCTCAATCCACTGGCTACGACTCCGGAACCGGCAGTGAACACCAGCGCGATCAGAATGAAAATCAACTCACCGGCGTAGAGGTTGCCGAACAGTCGCAAGCCCAGCGATACCGGCTTGGCCAGCAGGGAAACCAGCTCCAGTAGCAGGTTGAAAGCCATCACAAAAGGCCAAAGGAATTTGGGCATGCCGAGGTCTTTGGGATTCAGCGGGTTCATCACCAGCTCACTCATAAATCCACCAACGCCTTTGAAGCGGATGGAATAGACGATGATCAGCACGAACACAGCGATGGCCATTCCCAATGTGGCATTCACATCGGTGGTGGGCACCACTTTCTGATGGGAGATTCCAGCCGATGACGCAACCCAGGGCAGCCAGTCAACGGGGATCAGGTCCATGAAGTTCATGAAGAATATCCACACGAACAGAGTGAGTGCCAGCGGGGCGATCAGGCGGCTGGTGCCGTGAAAGGATTCACGCACGCTGTTATCAACGAACTCGACGATCATTTCGATGAAGGACTGAAACCGGGTGGGAACGCCGGAGTTGGCTTTCCTGGCGACGTTGTGAAACAGGAAGAAGAAGGCGAAACCAAGCAGCAGCGACCAGAACAGGGTATCGACATGCACCGCCCGAAAGCCCATGGCTGCGGCTTCGGCCGCTGTATGGGCAAAGCCCCAGGTTCCATCCGGATGCTGACCGTAGGTCAGGTTCTGGAGATGGTGCTGGATGTACTCACCACTTGTTACTGTTTCGCTGCCGCCAGCCATATTTCCAGGTCCGATTTCCGTGCCAGTTTCTATATCTACATTCTAATTAGAATGTGTGTCTTTTCTGCGCTGAATTCAAGCTTCTGGACGCTTTTTATTCATCACCTTATGGCCTTAGCCAGGCCTATCCAGCCCATCATCATCACCAGTAACATGCCGGCAAAAAACCAGCCTGCCTGGAGCGGTTTGACCCAGATGAACACGACTGCACAGAGCAGCCCTGTCAAAAACAATTTTCCGAATTCACCCAGTGCCGCGGTACGCAAAAAGGCGTTGGTATCACCGCCCAGTTTGCGCGCCACCAGCAACACAAAGAGTGCTCCGGGCAGGTAAGCCGCAAGACTGCCAAACAGAGACGAGTAACTCGCGATCGGGCCTTTCAACAACAACAATCCTGCCAAAACTATAGCGGCAATGGATTGCATTCTCAGCCCTGCCCTCAAGGCGCGGACGGTAGTCTCAGCGTAATCGGCCCCTACGACCGCGCTAGTTGCCGTCTGGCCTGCTACTTCGCCGGAAGAACGCGGAGCCGATTTCGAACCCACACCCGGATCAGAATCCCGATCAGAACCCGGATCAAAATTCTCGCCTGGCAGCTGCATTTTTCGTCTCATTGCCTCACGACAATTTCTACCATTCGGCTATGACGACAGATGCTTCAGGCCCAAAACCAGCACTTGAATGAACAAACCGCCGCAAAAGACCGCGCATTTTAGCATCGTCCAAACGACGGGGGCAATTCGCGGAGGGGCTTTATTTCACTTTATCAGGTTAATTTTCGAATGGGCGCTGTTTTCCTCCCGTCCACCTCCCATACTGCACCTATCGACTATTCAGGAGGTGGTGCTGGAAAACTCACGAAGGGATCGGGTGGTTGCTGGCCTGGCGGTAAATAACCCGGCGCCGGATCGCCCAAAGGCTGCAACTGGCGAATATAGGCATAAACTGCCCGCAGATCCTGTTCGGTGAATTGATTAAGGTTGACCGAAGGCATCGGCGGGCGAGACCGCAGATTCTGCGCGAAGACTACCCATTGATCTTCTGTTTTTGTGGCAAGGCTGAGGCGCAAATTGGGCGCGTAAGTGGTGCCCCAAGGGCCATTCCAGCCCAGGGGATCACCTTTTAACCACTCGGATTCCGGCACCTTACCCTCTAGCATGGCGTATCCGGCCGTATGGCAATCGTTGCAACCGGTGATAACTACCAGGTAACGGCCCCGTTCCAGTTTTTCATCCAGTGAGTCTTCGGCCATGACGGGAAAGGCCGCGAGGAGGGCGACTAAACCTGAAACCAGCCCAAGAATCGAGCCGACAAATGGCAAACGCATGTTCATGTTTCCTCCTGACGTTTTGGGATGTCAATTCTGACAGATGCCAATACAGGAACATGGGCCAAAAGTTGGTATTGAAGTAATGGGGAAGAGGGAAGCTGGCCTGGGTCATGACGGGTGAGCATAGCTCAGGTTTTTAACTTGAAGTGAGCTGGAATGCCTTCGAGTTCGTCGGCATTGTTAATG
>JBGTHE010000651.1:0-5180 GCA_041746335.1 Lysobacterales bacterium
CGCCCAATTCCTTCATAATGCCCGCCTCCCTGTCATGCTCCTTGTTGGTAACCACCTATGTCAGCCCCCGATTCGCTCCCATCCATCCCGGTTTTATGAGCAATTTACCCAAAGTCGGTTTTGTCAGCCTCGGCTGCCCCAAAGCGTTGGTGGATTCGGAACGCATCCTCACGCAGCTGCGTACAGATGGCTATGAGATCAGCCCGGATTACGCCGGCGCCGATGTGGTGGTGGTCAACACCTGCGGATTCATCGACAGCGCCAAGGCGGAATCACTGGAAGCCATTGGTGAAGCGCTCGAAGCCAACGGCAAAGTGATCGTGACAGGCTGCATGGGAAAAAACGCCAGCGACATCACCAGCGTCCATCCCAAGGTGTTGGCAGTAACCGGCCCGCAGCAATACGAAGCCGTGATCGGCGCCATTCACTTGCATGCCCCCATGCCGGCGAACCACGATCCTTTCACCAGCCTGGTGCCTGCCAGTCGCGGTGGTATTGGAATTAAGCTGACACCGCGCCATTACGCGTATCTGAAAATTTCTGAAGGATGTAATCACAAGTGCAGCTTCTGCATCATTCCGTCCATGCGCGGCAAGCTGGTGAGTCGCCCCGTGGGCGAAGTGCTGGATGAAGCGCAGCGCCTGGTGGCCGCCGGTGTGAAAGAGTTGCTGGTGATTTCACAGGACACATCGGCTTACGGTGTAGACCTGAAATACAAACTGGACTTCTGGGGTGGCAAGCCAGTAAGAACACGCATGCTGGAGTTATGCGAAGGCCTCGGCAGCTTGGGCGCCTGGGTGCGGCTGCATTATGTGTACCCCTACCCGCACGTGGATGAAGTGATTCCGCTGATGGCCGATGGCCGCATCCTGCCCTATCTCGACATACCCTTTCAGCACGGCAGCCCGGCAGTATTGAAACGTATGCGCAGGCCCGCAGCAGCAGAAAATACGCTGGAGCGCATTCAGCGCTGGCGGGAGATCTGCCCCGAGCTGGTGATTCGCAGCACCTTCATTGTGGGCTTCCCCGGCGAGACCGACGCCGAGTTTGACGAGTTACTGGAATTCCTCGAAGCGGCGCAACTGGATCGCGTAGGTTGTTTCACCTATTCAGCCGTTGACGGCGCCGCCGCCAATAATCTGGATGGCGCGGTGCCCGAGGAACTGAAGCAGCAACGTTGGGAACAGTTTATGCAAACCCAGGCTGCAATCAGTGCCCGGCGCCTGCAAGCACGGGTGGGTACAGTGCAGGAAGTTCTGGTTGATACGATCGTCAATGGCCAGGGCACCAAACACGCAGTTGGCCGCAGTAAGGCCGATGCCCCGGAAATTGATGGCATCGTCACCATCCGTGATGGCGGCAACCTGCATCCCGGCTCGCTGGTGAAGGTTCAGGTGGAAAGCGCGGATGAACACGACCTGGTCGCACGTCTGCTGAACTGAGCCAGTTCGCTGGTATGACATAAGGCACACAACGTGCTACGTTGCGACCAATGAAGTCTATTGCATGGAATCCTGAAAAGAATGAACAGCTCAAGAAGGAGCGTGGAGTATGTTTTGAGATGTGGTTTATCACATACAGGCGGGCGACATTCTCGACACGTTTGATCACCCAAATCAAGAGCGATATGCCAATCACAAGTACATGCAATAGCAATTGAAGAATATATCTACCTCGTGCCATTCATTAAAACCGATGAGGAAGTGTTTTTGAAAACCATCATTCCCAGCAGAAAGGCCACGAAAAAGTATAGAGGTGAAGAATGAGTAAATTGAATCAGGAAGAGCAGGAAATACTTGCTGCTTTTGAGTCCAGGAAACTGCAGAAAGCAAAGAATGCTTCTATGGCTCAGCTGCGGCACAAACAATATGCTGAGGCGATGTTCAAAAAAGACGCTCGAATAAATATTCGGCTTTCGTCCAAAGATCTTCGTGGCTTGCAGAAAAGAGCTTTAGCTGAGGGCATTCCATATCAAACTCTGGTTGCCAGTGTCCTTCACAAATATGTTGAAGGCAGGCTGCGTGAACAAGACGGCTGACTCGACCCGGGGTCGGAGTCCAAATCAGAGGTTCCTGGCACTCCAACCCTGACGGCTTAAGAGGCGGATTTGCACCCCACCAGCGAACTCATTCTGCGATTCTGTAGGAGGCCGCTCCCGCGCGATCCCTCTCGTGCATCCCGCACTTCGCGATCTGTGAACATCCCTGTTCAAATGCCCTCCGCGGCACCGGCGCATGGCCCAGGCCAGCTTCTCGACCGGTTCCCGGTCTCACCTTCTCCCAGCACAATGCGAGCCAGCTCGGGACCAGCAGCCGCCCTACTCATGAACCCGCCACGCGATTCGCTGGCTAACGAACTCCAGCGCCTCGGCTTATGTGAAGTCAGTGTGTTTACCCAGGATTTTGGTGATCAGCGTTATTTTGAGGCAGCGGGCATCAACTCCAAATTCGGCCTGCTACCAAAAATCGAAACTCAGGACCAAGCGCAGGCACAAACTCTGGAGCAAGCCGGGGCGCAAACTCAGGAGCATGCCCAGGCTCAATCTGGCGCTTTAAGCCTGCCCCCGACCATTATCCTGTTCCTGCCCCGAGAAAAAGAACGTCTGGAATTCCTGCTCCACTTCATCGCCACCCACATGCCTGCCGAAGGTCAGCTGTGGCTGGTGGGCGAAAACAAGGCCGGCATCAAATCAGCCGAACCTCGCCTGAAGCAACAATTCTCGAAAGTGCAGAAACGCGATGCCGCCCGACACTGCGTACTTTATCTGGCGCAACAACCCAAAAATAAAGCCTTCTCGCCAGACGATTATGTGCAGGAATGGACCTTGCAAACCAAAGCTGGCGAGATCAAGTTGCAAAGCTTGCCGGGCGCTTTTGCCCTGGGACGCCTGGATAAAGGTACCGCCCTCTTGCTGGATTATCTGCAGAATGCCGACAGCCGCCAGTTAAAAATCAAAGGCAAGATACTGGATTTCGGCTGCGGCTCTGGTGTGATTGGCCTCTACCTGAAACGGCAGTATCCCGACATCGACCTGGAAATGCTGGATAGCTCCGCTGTGGCGCTGGAATCCACGCGGCTTTCATTGCAGCTCAATAACTTTGCAGCGCAGATAACCCCATCCGATGGGCTTGATGCTGCCAAAGGCCGTTACGACTGGATCATCAGCAATCCACCTTTTCACAAAGGCGTTGCTACCGACCTCGATATCGCCCGGCGATTCATTGGAAAAGCGCCTGCGAAGCTGGAAAATCGCGGTAGAATGCTGTTGGTTTGCAATCGCCATTTACCTTACGAGGCCTGGCTGACAGAAGCCTTTGTGGGTTTTGAAAAGGTTGCCGAAAATCGGGAATTCAAAGTGCTTCAGGCGCATGGCCCACGCAGGGTCAAATGATCGAATGTCCAAGGGCCTCCCGAAGTGTAATCGGCCCGTGATAGTGTTTGTAGGAGCGGCCTCGGCGGCGAACAAAACATCGACCTGTGATGGCATGCGTAGGAGCGGCCTCGGCCGCGAAAAAATAAATCGATTCAGGTAGGAAAGCGGCCTCGGCCGCGATGCAATAATGAACGGAATTTTATACACCAGACACAGTCGAAAACCCGTCGCTTGATCAGACGCTTTTCAATAATGATGGAAAGCACAGAAAAAATATCTACCAATTGAGGTTAATAATGATCTTTAAACATCTGTTTTCTATCAAATATACTTCCAAAATCCTGCTGTCAGGTATGTTCGTTCTGTTCACCAGCCCTGCACTCCTCGCTCAGTATGTTAATCCTCCAACTGCCCCTAAGGTGGTTGATAAATCAGCCAAGAGTGAATCTGGTATGCAGGCAGATCCTGGCATGCAGATCCCGGTAGATGGAAGTAGCCTGGAAGCGTTCAAAGAAAGCCTCGCCAAAATTAAAGAGGTTGCCACTGAAGCCAACTACATCACACTGGAAGGCGCGATTGAGTACCTGCTGGTCTATGACATCGGTGCAGGGCGCGATAAAGCCAAAGTGGCAAAAAACCTTGATGGCCAGACCGGTGAGCAGATCCTGAGCCAGGTTGACTGGCGAACCAAGCGGTAGCAAAAATAGAAGGTAGCAGCGAGCACTGCGTAGAAATGTAGGAGCGGGCCTTGCCCCCAGCGCTTATGTCGGCAGCAAGGCTTCCTCCTACAAGAGCAGCAAGCCAATCTGTAGGAGTGAGCCTTGCTCGAGACTAACGGGCCAATTCGGCAGCAAGGCTACCGCCATTAAGAGCAGCAAGCCAATCTATAGGAGCGTGCCTCGTTCGCGACAAACAAGCCAGCTCGGCAGCAAAGCTGCCTCCCACGAACACCAAAACTTAATACGCGTTCTTATGAATCATCACCAGCGGCGTCATCAGCAGGATCTTCAAATCCAGCCATAACGACCAGTTCTGGATGTACCACAGGTCATGCTCGATGCGCATGGCCATCTTCTGCGGCGTATCCGTTACCCCACGAAAACCATTCACCTGGGCCCAGCCGGTTATTCCTGGCTTTACCTTGTGGCGTAACATGTAGCGCGGGATCTGCGATTTGAATAAATCGTTATGTTCAATGGCATGTGGCCTCGGGCCAACCAACGACATCTCACCCCTGAGCACATTTAAGAGCTGCGGCAATTCATCCAGACTGGAGCGGCGTAAAAGCTTGCCTATCCAGGTTACCCGATTGTCGTCCTTAGCCGCTTGCGTAACCTGCCCGCTAGATTCCTGATGCAATTTCATCGTGCGAAATTTAAATATCTCAATCGAATCCCCACCCAGGCCATGGCGACATTGGCGAAACAGCACAGGCCCGGGACTACCAAGCCGGATCAGCAATGCAATCAGCAAGCTCAACGGCAAGGTCACCACGACAATCACCAACGCAGCCACCCAGTCAAATATGGATTTCAAAGTGCGTTCCGAGCCCGTCATGGGCGTGCCGGCCAGACTGATGACCGGCATGCCACCCCACTCGGTGATTCCCTGATTCAAGAGACGGTACTGATGCAGATCAGGCACAACGTTGACATCCACCACCGTTTCTTTGAGTGCCTGCAGCGCATCATTGAGCAGAATTTTATCTTCCCAGGGAGCAGCAATCCAGACTTCCTGAATTTTGTGCTGCAGCACATACTCGTGCAGCTGAACAATGGGAAGCACCGCAGAATCCGACCAGGGTTCT
>JBGTHE010000652.1:0-1885 GCA_041746335.1 Lysobacterales bacterium
TGATGCAGCAGCTATTCCCCTCCACTGGAGGGGTGGCAGGCGAAGCCTGACGGGGTGGTTAAATGACGACACAGCGAGACCTGAAAGCAACCACCCCCTCCTACGGCGTACCCCTCCGCAGGAGGGGAATAAAGGCACCATCCAGCGCGCCATGGAATCCCGCAAAACCCCTGGCCATGCGGCTTCTGATCATTTTCGTGGCGTCACGAAATTGGTCAAAAGCGGCAGTCGCTTAAAGTGTGAAGTTGATCATGCCGGAGGATTCTCTACACGCTGCGTAGAGAATCCTCCGGAATCAATTACTATTGACCATATAAGCCAATTTGCCCCAACGAGCCATCAGCATAGAAAGGACATAAATCATGGAAGCCATTCGTACTATTCTAACCGTGACCAATGGAGAAGTTCACCTCCAGTTACCGCAGCAATTCTGGGGGCAGGAAGTCGAAATCATCGTGTTGTCCGTACCAGTATCCACCGTGTCGTCACGAACCCATAAGCGGAGCTTGCGCGGTAGCTTGAAACCCTATGCCAGACCCGAGTTGATTGCAACAGAGCAAGACGCTTGGCAGGCAGCAGCAGGGGAAAAACATGAGCCTCGTTGATGCGAATGTTGTTTTGCGTTATCTCCTGGATGACCACGAGGAACTTTCACCGAGGGCAGCGGATATCCTCGAAAGACACTCGGTGACATTGCCGGTGGAGGTGGGGTGTGAGGTGGTCTATGTGCTGCAAAAGGTCTATGCCGTTGAGCGCAAAGAAATCCAGCAACAGCTCGGCGACCTGCTCAATGAAGAATTGGTGAGCATGAGCAAACCGGACGTTTTCCTCAAGGCGCTCGAACTTTACGGCGACAGCACATTGGATTTTGTGGATACCTTGCTTTGGGCTTATCAAATGCTTGAGCGGCAGGAGGTATTCACATTCGATAGCAAGCTGCTGAAACATATTCAACGAACCGCTGAATTGCGGTAGGCAAACGCCACCACCATGACCGAACAAGACCAAAAACAACTGGGCACCACGCTGTGGGGCATTGCCGACTCCTTACGCGGCGCGATGAACGCGGACGACTTCCGCGATTACATGCTCTCTTTTCTGTTCCTGCGCTACTTGTCGGACAACTACGAGGCAGCGGCGCAAAAGGAACTGGGTGCGGATTACCCAAAGCTGGAAACCAATGACCGCCGCACGCCGCTGGCGGTGTGGTACGCGCAGAACCCGGACGACACAGCCGAGTTTGAAAAGCAGATGCGCCGCAAGACGCATTATGTGATCCAGCCCGCTTTCCTGTGGGGCAGCATCGCGGAGCTGGCGCGCACGCAGGACGGGGAACTGCTGCACACCCTGCAAAAGGGCTTCGATTACATCGAGAACGAATCCTTTGCCAGCACTTTCAGCGGGCTGTTTTCCGAGATCAACCTGAATTCGGAAAAACTGGGCCGTGGCTACACCGCGCAAAACGCCACGCTCTGCACGGTGATCAGGGCGATTGCCGATGGACTGGAAAAGTTCTCCACCGACAAGGACACGCTGGGCGATGCCTATGAATACTTGATCGGCCAGTTTGCAGCAGGTTCTGGCAAGAAGGCGGGCGAGTTTTACACGCCGCAACAGATTTCCAGCATCTTGTCGGGCATTGTCACCCTGGACAGTCAGGATCCCGCCACCGGTATTAAGAAACAACTGGATAGCGTATTTGACTTTGCCTGCGGCTCAGGGTCGTTGCTTCTTAACATTCGCAATCGAATGAAGGCAGCGGACGGCATCATCGGCAAGATATCGAGAGCGGTTTTCGAGTCGGCGAAGGCGAAGTGTGAGGGAACCGGCGTGTTGATGGTATCGCTGCACTACGGGCCGATTGAGATGCTTATTCATCTACATA
>JBGTHE010000653.1:0-2994 GCA_041746335.1 Lysobacterales bacterium
TTGTCGGAGCGCCAGCATTATCGGCCAGAACACCTGTCTGGTGGACAGAGGCAACGTGTGGCCATTGCCCGGGCTTTGGTAGCGGAGCCCAAGATTCTGTTGGCCGATGAACCCACAGCTTCGCTTGACAAGGAATCCGGCCGTGAAGTGGTGGATCGCATGAAAGTGCTGGCCAAAGAGCATGGCACAACCATTCTGCTGGTAACTCATGACAATCGGATTCTTGATATTGCCGACCGCATCGTGCACCTGGAAGATGGCCGCTTGTCGACCTTCACTGATGCAGTAATTGCCAACAACGAATTGATGATGAGCACACTGGCTCGCAGCGGTCCCAAGCAAGCAGCCAGCACCAACGTTGATGAGCTGGACGAAAACCAGTTTCGTCAATTTCTGGGTCAGATGACCGATCAATCACAACACTTCCTCAGGGCCACCGAACTTTCCAACGATGCAGCTTTCCAGAGTTTGCTGGAGCGCGACCTGTTCGCCTTTACCCGCAAGCTCACACAACTCATGAATGCAGATCGCTCTTCACTGTTCATCGTAGACCATAAAACCCAGAGTTTATGGTTGAGGGTTACAGAAAATCTGCCGGACAAGGAAATTCGCATTCCCATAGGCAGTGGTATAGCAGGGGCAGTGGCGGCCAGCGGCGAATCCATCCGTGTGGATGATGCCTATGCGGATCCGCGCTTCAATCCTGACGTGGATAAACAGCTGAATTATCGCACCAGGTCAATACTTTGCCTGCCGGTAAAAAATGCCAAGGGCAAAGTTTTTGCGGTCGCTCAGCTGCTGAACCGGCGCGACGGGCAACCCTTTGATGCCAACGACGAGGCTCGCTACCAGGATTTCCTTGAGTCCATCGGTGTGGTTTTGCAGACCCTGGAGCAACTCGTCGAAGAGTCCTGAGCAAGCTCTCCTGGATTGCCATATTCACTGTGACGCGAGTGTCCTATCCCGATATAATGCAGGGTTTGGTGCACTTGAAGCGGAAAGCCCGAAGATCACATGTCTGAACGCGAAATCATGGAATACGATGTCATCGTTGTGGGAGCGGGTCCCGCAGGCTTGGCATGTGCGATACGACTGAAACAACTCAAGGCAGATCTGTCCGTTGCTGTCATCGAAAAAGCAGCGGAAGTTGGCGCTCATATACTTTCTGGAGCCGTGATAGAGCCGCAGGCATTGGACGAATTGCTGCCCGATTGGCGTGAGCAACCCCCGCCTATCTGTATACCGGTGCAGCAAGACCAGTTGTGGTATCTGACTGAAAAAGGCCGCCAGCGTTTGCCAACGCCGCCACAGCAGAATAATCATGGCAATTTTATCGTTTCGCTGGGGGCATTGTGCGCCTGGCTGGCTCCTCAGGCCGAAGCCCTCGGTGTTGACGTGTTTCCTGGCTATGCCGCAGCGGATGTTTGCTACAACGATGACGGCAGCGTCGCCGGAGTTATTATCGGAGATATGGGCGTAAGCCGTTCTGGCCAACATAAGGACAGCTACGTGCAGGGCATTAAAATCCGGGCCCCGATAACGGTGCTCGCAGAAGGTTGTCGTGGCCATTTGAGCAAGCAATTGATTACCCGGTTCGCGCTCGATGAGCATTGCAGTCCGCAAACTTACGGCATTGGCATCAAAGAATTATGGCGTGTTCAGCCGGGCAAAGCGCAGGCTGGACTGGTGCAGCACACTCTGGGTTGGCCTCTGGATTCCTCTGTTTACGGCGGCAGCTTCATCTATCACATGGACAAGGATCGCATTGCCCTGGGCTTTGTTACCGGTCTTGACTATGCCGACCCCGAATTCCGGCCTTTTGAGGCATTTCAGCAATTGAAACACCATCCCATGGTGCACGACCTGCTTGAAGGGGGTGAAATACTGTCCTCGGGAGCGCGCGCTATCGTTGAAGGTGGCTACCAGGCCCTCCCACAAACGGAAATGCCGGGTGCACTGTTGATCGGAGACGCAGCGGGTCTCTTAAATGTTCCCAAAGTGAAGGGCACGCACCAGGCTATTCGTTCCGGTATGTTAGCGGCTGAGCACATTGCCGAGACTTCCAGCGCCACCGGTTTTGACCGGAAGTTGCGGGCATCGCCCATCTTCAGTGAACTGCACAAAGTCAGAAATATCCGCCCGGCCTTTTACAAGGGATTGTGGCGTGGATTTTTTCGGGCAGCTATCGAGACCATAACCGCCGGCAAACTCCCCACCACGCTGGCCCTGCATGCCGATCACTCAGCCTTGAAAAGAGTCGCGGATTACAATACTCCTGATCGCCATTGGGTCACACGCGATCTGCCCCCGCGCGACCGGCTGGCATCGGTATATTTCGCGGCAACCGCGCACGATGAAGACCAGCCGGTACATCTGCAGATCTTGGACCCGCAGATTTGTACCACTCGTTGTGTGGAGGAATATGACAACCCGTGCACTCGTTTTTGCCCGGCAGCAGTCTATGAAATGGTCGAAGAATCCAATGGCAAACGATTGCAGATCAATGCTGCCAACTGCGTGCATTGCAAGACCTGCGACATCAAAGACCCTTACGAGATCATCAACTGGGTTACGCCGGAGGGTGGCAGCGGCCCCAATTACCAGAACTTGTGATGAAATTCTGAGCACATCGAAATTTTTTATACTGCAGAATCCGGACCCGACACAACATTCAAGTGAGCAGGATTTATAGATGAAAATACTGGTTGGAATAAAGCGCGTGGTTGACTACAACGTGCGTGTGCGCGTGCTGCCCAATGGCAGTGGCGTTGATACTGACGGCGTGAAAATGAGCGTCAACCCCTTTGATGAAATCGCTTTGGAAGAGGCCCTCCGTCTGAAGGAAGCCGGCAAAGCCAGTGAAGTGATTGTGGTCTCCATCGGCGGCGAAGAGTGTCAGCAACAATTGCGCACTGGTCTGGCCATGGGTGCAGACCGTGCCATCCAGGTCAATACCAAAAGCGCCGTTCAGCCCCTGGCGGCCGCCCGAGCCCT
>JBGTHE010000654.1:0-4849 GCA_041746335.1 Lysobacterales bacterium
CAGCGTGGTTATCATCGCTGACAGAGGGTCTCGTATTGGTACCGTAACTCTTGTTATGGACCAGGTAAAACTGGCAGGTGTGGAAGGAATAGCGATCTCCGCGGAGGTTCCGGGGACTTAGCACTATGAGAAGATTGCGTATATTGATTTCCGCAATGCTGGCCATCGCAGTAACCTTTGGCCTGTTCCTTTTTATGCATAAACTGGTGTCTTCCGGTACGGGTGGTCGGGAAGACCTCGAAGCCATCGCCGGTATTCACTTTGGGCCGGTAGAAATACCTGACGATATCACCACCAAGGACCGCAGGATTCCGAAGAAGCCACCGCCTCCCAAAAATCCACCACCGCCGCCCAAGATGCAGATTGCCAAGCAGGATCAGCAGGTGCAGAACATGCCCAAGCTGGATATGCCCAATCTCGATGTACCACTCAGTGGCGGTGAAGGAATTTTCATCGGTAATTTCCAACAAGTGGATAAGACCGCAGAAGGTGACATCATTCCGGTCGTGGTCATTCGGCCGATGTATCCCCGAGAAGCAGCTATCAGCAGCATCGAGGGTTGGGTGAAAGTCGAGTTCACCATCACTGAAGTAGGAACAGTGAAGGACCCGCGTGTAATCGAAGCTGAGCCCGCAAGAATTTTTAATCGCGAAGCCATTCGCGCCATCCTCAAGTGGAAATTCAAACCGCGCGTAGTAGATGGTGTGGCAGTTGAACGTCGTGCCACCCAGATCATTGATTTTTCCTTAGACGAAGCCGAGGGTTTTTGAGATGTTTCGTTCTCTCGCACACTTCCGATGGGCCCCGGCCGTTCTGCTAGCCATTTGTGCGAATTCATTTCTGTTTACGAGTGTTGATCTCGAAGCACAGTCTGGCCAGTGTGGCAAAGAGCGTGAGGTTGGTGCTAAAGCTCTGGATGAGCTTACTTACAAGGACCTGAACCAGGCTTATGAGCTCGTTGGCGAAGAAAAGTACAACGAGGCCTACAACCACTTGCGCAAGATGCTGGATCGCGCTGGTAAAGACGAATATCTGCAGGCGATTCTGTACCAGGCTCTGGCTCAGGTGGAGTGGTCACGCAATAATTTCGACCCCGCATTGCAGTATTTTGAAAAGGCAGTACAGCTAGATGCACTGCCCAACCAGGCGCATTTTGCCCTCATGTATCAGATTGCCCAGTTGTATTACATGAAAGAGCGCTATGCCGATGCACTGAATCGCCTGGATTTGTGGTTCTGCACAGCACCTGAAGAGAAAATCACCTCCGCTGCGTATGTTCTTCAGGCTTCCATTCATGTCAACAATAAAGATTATCCCAATGCCCTCAAGTCCATTGAAAAAGCGATCTCAATGGACAAAGATCCGAAGGAGCAGTGGTATCAGTTGAAGCTGGCAGCCCATTACGAACTCGAGCAGTTTCCGCAGGCTGCTGCGACTCTGGAGCTGATTATCTCCAAATGGCCCGATAAGAAAACTTACTGGATTCAGCTGACGCAAACTTATTACAAGCTCAAACAGGACGATAAAGCGCTATCAGTGCTTGCTCTCGCTCACCGCAAGAATCTCCTGGATACGCAATCCGATATTCTGTTCCTTTCCAGTTTGTATTCGAATTCAAATGTGCCTTTCAAAGCTGCTGATGTTCTGCAGAAGGGTATAGAGTCAGGTGTAGTTGACGGTTCAGACAGACATTGGGCCCTGGTAGCTGACACTTGGTATGCCGCAGAAGAAATGGATAACGCACTGCTTGCCTATGAAAAGGCAGGCACAGCGGCCAGAACGGGTGACATTGATCTGCGCCGCGGCTACATTCTGGTCGACCTGGAGCGCTGGCCGCCAGCCAAGGAAGCGCTCAGCTCAGCCCTGAGCAAAGGTGGTTTGGATGAACGCAAGACTGGCGAAGCCTACCTGTTGCGCGGCATGGCCGAATTTAACCTGGGCAATTTTGATTCCGCCAGCTCCGATTGGCGTCAGGCCACCAAATATCCAAAGGCGCGGGAAGCTGCCCAGCAATGGATGAATCACCTCGAGGAAGAACGTCGCCGCCGGGCACCTTGATGTCGGCTGGCGCCCAGCAGTTTCCCCTGATTGAGCAGTTCCTGGATGCCATTTGGGCCGAACGTGGCCTGAGTACCAACACTCTTGAATCTTACCGGTACGACTTGCAAGCTTTCGCAGCTTTCCTGCAAACAGAGCAGCAATTGCAGAACGCTACTCGCGAACAGATTCTGGGCTTCCTTGCCAACCAGCTGAGGTCGGGTAAAAGTCCGCGATCTCTTTCCCGATATCTGTCCGGTTTGCGACAATTCTATCGATGGTTATTGCGTGAAGGCCGACGCAAGGACGACCCTTGTGCTCTGATTGAAAACCCGAAAATCGGCCGAGGATTACCCAAAGCCCTGAGCGAAGGGCAGGTTGAGGCGTTGCTCAAAGCGCCCGATACCACAACGCCCCTGGGCTTGAGAGACCAGGCCATGCTGGAACTGATGTATGCCACCGGCTTGCGCGTCAGTGAGCTCGTAGATCTGGAAATCTCTGGCCTGAATCTGAACCAGGGAGTCGTCCGTGTTGTTGGCAAAGGCAACAAAGAGCGCCTGGTACCGTTGGGGGAGGAGGCGGAGCATTGCCTGAAACAGTATCTTCATGATGCCAGGCCGCAACTCCTGGCAGGAGCCAGTTGCCCACAATTGTTTGTCACCAACCGGAAGGCCGGCCTGACCCGCCAGGCTTTCTGGTATGCAATACGCCGGCATGCGATCCACGCCGGGATCGGTGGCACAATTTCTCCGCATATGTTGCGTCATTCTTTCGCAACCCATTTACTGAATCATGGTGCTGATCTGCGCGTGGTTCAGCTGCTGCTGGGTCATAGTGATCTCTCAACCACCCAGATCTACACGCATATCGCCCGCGAAAGCCTCAAGCAATTGCATGCCCGTCACCACCCACGATCATAGGAGTCGGTTGGGTGATAGCTGGAACTTTTGGCCGTTGGCACGCTCTACCATGCACGCTGAGGCCTGAAACCTGCCATACGCGTCGAAACCAGGGATTTTGCGTGGTAAGCTGCCGCCACCTGGCGAAAAACTGAACCACAAAGAGAGGTAGGCCATGCGCCGCACAGCACAAGTCATCTTACTGGCTATCATACTGACGCCAATATCCGGGACCATTCTGGCCAAAGACAAGTTTGAACTGGTTGAAGAGCGAATTCGTGAATTGGCGCCTTCTGCCAAATCCATCGCTGTATCAGAAACCCGCATGACGGGCATTCTGCAGGTACAAATTGAAGGGGATATCGTTTATGCCACTGAGGATGGGCGCTACCTGATCCAGGGACGTGTCATCGACATGGATACCCGCGAAGACCTGACCGAAATGGCCAAGTCCGAGGTCCGAAAGGAATTGCTCGAAGATATAGACGTGACCAAACAGATCGAATTTGTCCCGGAAAAGACCACCTATGATCTGACCGTGTTTACCGATATTGACTGCGGTTATTGCCGCAAACTGCATTCGCAGATGGCTGAGTACAATGAGCAGGGGATCGCGATTCACTACATGGCCTTCCCTCGTGCAGGCATCGGTTCGGCTTCTTACGAAAAATTCGTATCGGTATGGTGTGCCGATGATCAGCAGGCTGCAATGACTGAAGCCAAAGCCGGCACAGACCCGGAGCCGCGTCAGTGTGACAATCCAATCGCCGAACAATACCAGCTGGGCATAGCGCTGGGGGTAACCGGCACTCCGGCCATCATGACCTCTGATGGTCAGCTCATACCCGGCTATGTGCCACCCGCAACGCTGCGAGAACGCCTGGAAAGCATGACTGCAGCAGCCGCTGCCAAATAGGCGCATTCAAAAACTGCCGGAACAGGCGGTACACTAAATGCGTTAAAATAAAACGCCATGCATGAATGCATGGCGTTTTTTTACATCGAATCCCGGGAGCACAACCTTGTCCGAGTTCACCTGCCTGTTAGGCGAACCCGTTTATTCCGATTTCCGCAGGCAGAAACTGGCCTCCCGGATTGCCCATGAATGTGGCCAGGAACCCGGTGTTGAAGCCCGCTATGTTTATCTTCTGAGTTCTCGGTCGGCTCTGTCAGAACGCCAGCTTGTTCAACTTGAAGACTTGTTGCACGGTTCACGCAGCGAGCAATTGACCCTGCATGGCCTGAAACTGATAGTCCCCCGACTGGGAACCCAGTCTCCGTGGTCCAGTAAGGCGACCGATATAGCGGGTCGTTGTGGCCTCGATGGAGTTCTGCGCATTGAGCGTGGTTTGGCAGTGTGGATCAGTGTTCCCGATATGCTCACCTCAAGGCAGATGGCAGCGATAGAAAACCTGCTGCATGACCGCATGACTCAATCGGTATTGCACACCCTGGAAGAAGCCCAAGCCTTGTTTGAACGTGACCCTGTGCGTCCGCTGGTGCATATCAACATCGTGCATTACGGCCTGGCCGCCCTGCAGCAAGCCAACCAAACCATGGGGCTGGCATTGTCAGCAGATGAAATCGCCTATTTGCTCGAGAGCTTCACAAAACTGGGGCGCAACCCCACTGATGCTGAACTGATGATGTTTGCTCAGGCGAACTCCGAGCACTGCCGGCACAAGATTTTCAATGCTTCCTGGAACATTGATGGAATAGATGCGAATGTTTCCTTATTCGGCATGATTCGTAACACCCACGCGCAGGCTCCGGCAGGCATTCTCTCGGCCTATCACGACAACGCTGCTGTTTTGGCGGGAGTGCCAGGCGAGCGGATTTTTGTAAATCCGGAATCCCAGCAGTATGGCTGGGTGCATGAGCCATTGGCATTTCAGATCAAGGTCGAGACCCAC
>JBGTHE010000655.1:0-3035 GCA_041746335.1 Lysobacterales bacterium
AACTAACTGACTGGTAGCAGTTAGTGGGAACGAGACGGAGCCTCGCCCCTCTTTGCCCAAACGAGGTTCCGTCTCTTCCCGACTTGAATGGAATTGCCAGTTGGAATTGAGACAAAGATTTTAATCAGGGAAGATATTTTGCAGGATAGGCGTCAACTGCTGATCGACCTTGAGCACGGAAAGAATTCGCCACCTTGCAAGCTGACTAAAAGATCAGTTGTACGGCCTCTGGCAGAGAAAGAGAAAGTACAGTTAATAAAATGTTCATGTTGTAACCCGAATGCATGGGGGACAGGCAGAAAGGAAACGGCCAGGGGGGAAAACTGGGCCCGCTCCACGAATAGATGGACTCTATGACTGAATGGATGAGGACATCACTGTGATTACTGACCCGGCCTTGGCCGGGTTTTCTTTTTGTGGGAAATTTGTTGGTTCGGCAAACTCGGGGTGATTCACAACCCCCTCAGAATTATGAAGGCTGGCAGACGTGATGCAGGAAGGGGCTTTACGGAAATGAACAACGGCAGAGATATTTGAATGATAGGCCGTCACAACTGCGATTGACTTCTTAAAGTCCGAAGCCGGCACAGCACAACCTGCGAGGCCGCAGAGAGACCCCCATTTTCGGGAAAAAAAATCCCCGGACTGCTTTTGCCGACCGGGGATTGCTCTATTTTATGCCTGCTTCTTCGACTGGTCAGACGGGACTGACGTGTTCCGCCTGCGGGCCCTTCTGGCCTTCACCAATCTGGAATTTTACTTGCTGCCCTTCTTTGAGGGTTTTACGGCCTTCCATTTCAATGGCGCGATAATGCACGAATACATCACGGTCACCTTCGCGGGCAATGAAACCATAACCTTTTTCATCGTTAAACCATTTTACGGTGCCAACTACTTCATCTGACATGTTTGAAACTCACTTCATAAATCTGAAATACACCCCGGGATCTCACCCAGGCAGGTGACCTGCTGATTAGAACGAAACGGTAATTGGAACGGACTTGAATTGAATCACGATCGCCTCAGGAACCCTCACTCCAAAGAACACGCCACGTTAAGCAGCAAAAGCATCATACACTCAGTATTGCGCATCCGCCAACAAATCAATCAGTTGACGGCGGTTATGATGTAGCCGCCAGATTTCTGGTCGTGTTCCATGGTGAGCATCTTCTTGTTAGCCATTTCTTCCAGTAGCTTTCCGAAGGAACGGAAACCGTGATAGGTCTCATTAAAACCGGGTTTACGGCGCTTCAGGGCCTGCTTGACCATAGACCCCCAGATTTTGTCCTCATCGCCACGTTCACTGAACAGATCGTCAATGGTTTCCAGCACCAGCTCGTAGGCTTTCTCTGCCTTGTCAGCACGAGTTTCGGCCTGAGGTGTGGCAATGCCGCTCTTGTCTTCGACCTCTTTCTTTTCGGATTTTTTCTTGCGTGGATTGCGCCGTTCGGAAACGCGGACCAGATCATCGTAGTAAATGAATTCATCGCAGTTGGCGATCAGCAGGTCGGAGGTTGAATTTTTCACGCCCACGCCAATCACCTCCTTGTTATTTTCGCGCAGCTTGGAAACCAGTGGTGAGAAATCCGAGTCACCGGAGATGATTACGAAGGTATCAACATGTGATTTGGTGTAGCAGAGGTCGAGTGCATCGACCACCATGCGGATGTCCGCTGAGTTCTTGCCGGACTGCCGGACATGCGGAATTTCGATCAGCTCAAAGGAGGCTTCGTGCATGGACCCTTTGAAATCCTTGTAACGCTCCCAGTCGCAGTAGGCTTTCTTGACCACGATATTGCCTTTGACCAGCAGCCGCTCCAGCACTTCGGTGATCTCGAAGCGCGCAAACTTGGCATCGCGCACGCCGAGGGCGATGTTCTCAAAGTCACAGAATAATGCGAGCCTTTTGGTACCGGTTGTCATACTTCCTTCAATGCCCACTGGGTCTGCAGATATACCGACTTTTGAATGGCCCTGAACGGGCGCCGGTCTATGATGTGATTGGAATGGAGGGGCATTTTACTGGATTCTGCTCCCCACCGTGTGGCCGATTCATGCCCCGACCGCTCCCGACCAACAGACTTGCGGGTATGATGCGGCCATGGAGCCTTCCGCCAATAGCGAACTCACGCCGTACTATCGATTGGACCCGGATACGGTGTTACAAGCCATTGACTCTGTGGGTTTGCTTACCGATGGTCGACTGCTGGCCCTGAACAGCTACGAAAACCGCGTTTACCAGATTGGCATCGAGGATCAACTACCCCTGGTTGCGAAGTTTTACCGGCCGGGACGCTGGAGCGATGCGCAAATTCTGGAAGAGCATACATTTGCCATCGAACTGGCTGAGGCGGAAATACCGGTGATCGCACCCATGCAAATTGGGGGAACCACGCTGCATCACAGCAACAATTTTCGCTTTGCCCTTTTTCCCCGGCAGGGTGGCCACGCGCCGGAACTGGACAACAAGGACACCCGATTGTGGTTGGGTCGATTTCTCGGCCGTATTCATGCGGTGGCTGCAGCCCGGACGTTCAAACACCGCCCTGCGCTGACGGCTGAACGCTTTGGCGATGAGTCGATTGCTACTTTACTGCAGGGAGGGTGGTTACCGCCGCATGTGGAAGATGCGTTCAGCAGCCTGTCCGCAGACCTGATGATGCATATACGCGGAGCTTACGACCGCACCAGCCACTGCGCCAAAATCCGTCTGCACGGGGACCTGCACCCAGGCAATCTGCTGTGGCGCGATGGACCTTTTTTTGTGGATCTGGACGATTGCCAGTCGGGACCCGCGGTGCAGGATCTGTGGATGCTGCTATCGGGCGACCGGCTGGAAATGCAAACGCAGTTGGCGGATGTACTTGAAGGCTATCGACAGTTCTACCACTTCAATCCTGCTGAACTGCAATTGATCGAAGCCCTGCGCACTCTGCGCATGTTGCATCACGCAGCCTGGCTGGCCCGACGCTGGGAAGATCCCGCTTTTCCGGCAGCGTTTCCGTGGTTTGGCGAGCCGCGCTATGGCGAAACTT
>JBGTHE010000656.1:0-1959 GCA_041746335.1 Lysobacterales bacterium
TGCCCATCTGCGTTGTTGCGCTCGCTTGAATTAGCATAGCTAGTCCGGCGCTCGCGCGTCTCGCAGCTGAGCACTTCTCGCCATGCTGAATGCGTCATAAAAGGTGTTACAGGGTACTAATCTGAAGCGAACCGCGAACCGAAACGCCAGGTGCGCGTGATATGAAGGATATCCACCTTCTCACGAATGTTGTCCGGCAAGGGAGCATAAGGTGCTGCCAGAGTAACAATGGCTACTGCTGCCTTGTCCACCGCATCGATGCCTGAAGTACGTTTGACCTCGATGGTTTCAATCGACCCATCGGGATAAATACCCACCGACAGCACCAGGTTGCCGTGCAGTTTTTTCTCGCGCAGCTCCAGCGGGTAATTGAGATTACCCACCCGCTCCACCTTGGCCACCCAGGCACTCATGTAGCTGGCGAACTCGTATTCCTTGGTGTTGGCAGAAATCACTTTCCTGCGGGGCAGCTGTGAATCCAGTTGCTGCTCACGACTGACCTGAGGTTGAAGACTGGCCATATCCATGCTCTGGCGCATCAGCAGGGCCGCGCTAGGCACTTCCGTCTCAGGCTGTTCCATCAGATTCAGCTCTATCGGGGCAGCCTCCGGGCTTTCAATGGCAACGACTTCGCGCTCCGGCGCAGCAGCTTCCGGAATCAGCTGCTCGCTCTGTTGCATATCCTGGCCCTTGTCCTCTACCGGCAACTCACCACTGGTGGGCCGAGAGGGGCGCTGCATCTCTGTCGATTCACCCCCGCCCTGCTGGTTGGCCTGAGCCAGGAAATCCGCTTTGTCGGGTTCTTTCTCTGAACGCCAGCGCACCAGCACCACGTCTAGCGTATCGGCCAGCCGTGGGGCGGGATTCAGGTTGATGCCAAACTGCACTCCGATCAACAGGAACGCATGTATGCTCAAAGCCAGCACCAGGAACAGCATGAAACGGTCTTCATGCCAGGGGCGGCGGGCACTGCGGGCGTATTTCATGCCGTCTGATGAACCCGACGGGCTTCGAGCGCATCGAACAGCGCCGCAGCGATATTGAGGCCAAACTGTGCATCCAGCTCGCGAATACAGGTCGGGCTGGTGACATTGATTTCGGTCAGGTAGTCGCCAATCACATCCAGGCCCGCAAACAGGATGCCACGCCGGCGCAGTTCGGGACTGACCTGCTCACAAATCCACCGATCACGATCACTCAAGGGCACACCCTTGCCGGTGCCGCCTTTGGCCAGGTTGCCGCGAAAATCCCCGCCGCCGGGAATACGTGCCAGGGCAAAATCCTGCGCCACACCATCGACCACCAGGATGCGCTTGTCGCCGGCAACAATTTCGGGAATGTACCGCTGCACCATTACCATCTCACGGTCGCCGCGCGTGATGGTTTCCAGAATCACATTCAGATTGGGATCGTCCGGCCGTGCCTGGAAAATGGAGTCGCCCCCCATGCCGCCAAGTGGCTTGACGATCGCCAGGCCATGAACCTCGATAAAGGCTCGAATATCGGCTGACTTTTGCGTGATGTGCGTGGGCACGCAACATTGCGGGAACAGTGTGATGAAGCATTTCTCGTTGGCATCGCGCAGAGCTTGCGGTCGATTGACCACCAGCACGCCCGCGCGCTCGGCCAGGTCAAGTATATAAGTGGTGTAGACATAAGCCATGTCAAAGGGGGGGTCTTTGCGCATCAGCAGGATGTCGAGGCTGGCCAGCTCACGATGCTCGCGCTCGCCCAGGGTAAACCAGTCCTGCTTCTGGTCACGCACTTCCACGCGGCGCATGCTGGCCATGGCCACGCCTTCAACCACGCTGAGATCAGACTGCTCCATGTACCACAGCACATGGCCGCGACGCTGGGCCTCAAGCATCATCGCAAAAGTGGAATCCTTATAGCTTTTGATGCCCGCTATAGGATCCATCACCACACCGGTGTGGTGACTGTGCGGTGACTGTGGCCGAT
>JBGTHE010000657.1:0-5711 GCA_041746335.1 Lysobacterales bacterium
GCGCCGCACGGCTCGGCTGGTGCGGGATGATCTCGAGCGCCTGGTGGGGGTAGACGAAACCATTGCGATAGGCCTGCATGAGCCAGAAATGCAGGTGGAATTCCTGCCCTGGGAACTGGCTGCGCGCGGTTTACAGGCTACCGATTTAGCGGACAGTCTGGGACAGGCATTCCGGGATACTTTTGCCGGCAAGTCGGATGTAGCCGGCAGCGAGTGGCTGGTGCGCATTTCAGGCACCACGGACGATCCTCAACAACTTTCGTCCTTCCAGGTGGCTCCGGCCAACCGTCCAAACGAGCAGATTGCCCTGGATCAGGTGGCTGAAATCCGGCGTGGCCGAGAGGAAGCCAAGCAGCTGGTGTCATTTGCCGGTCAACCCTCGATCGGCCTGTCGGTCAGCAAACTGGGATATACCAATACCCTTCAACTGGTCGATCGGATCAATGCTTACATCGCCGATAAGAACCTGCAACTGCAGGGTACCGGCATACAGCTGGTGCTGGCTGATGACCAGACCGGCACCACCCGTCGTGCCATCAGCATTATGCAGACGAACGCAGCACTGGGCATGCTGCTGGTCCTGGGTGTGTGCTGGGTGTTTCTGGGCCTGCGCATCGCCAGCATGGTGACGCTGGGCATCGTTTTTTCCATTGCCGGCACGTTCCTGATACTGGACATGACCGGCAACACGCTGAATGTTTCGGTGCTGCTGGGCGTGGTCATCGTGCTCGGCATGCTGGTAGATGACGCTGTGGTGGTGGTCGAAGCCATGTATTACCGGCTGCAACGCGGTGCGGGTAAGCTGGAAGCGGCCCTGGATTCGCTCGCTGAGGTCGGCCGGCCGGTCACCGCTGCGGTGCTGACTACCATGGCTGCCTTTCTGCCGCTGATGCTGTTGCCGGGCATTGTCGGCAAGTTCATGTTTGTGATTCCCTTTGTAGTTACCGTAGGGCTCGCGGTCAGCCTGATTGAAGCTTTCTGGATTCTGCCGGCCCATGTCATGGCCTTTCGAACGGCACCGAAGAACGAGAATACCCGTCACGACTGGCGCGGCCGCTGGACCCATCGGGTGCGGGTGAAATACACCCGCATGTTGTGCTACGTAATGCGCAGGCCTGTACAATTCCTCGCCGCGGGTCTGCTCAGTTTCCTGCTGGCTGCCGCCGCTGTAGCGGCGGGCATGGTACGCATGGATTTCTTTACGGCCGATCCTATTCGCGTGTTCTATGTCAACCTGGATATGCCTCCGGATGCGCCATTGGAAGAAACCATGCGCCAGTCAGTGCAGGTGGAAAAACTGGTCCGTGAAATGATCAGACCAGAGGAATTGCGCGCCATCACCGTCAACGCCGGGATCAAGTTCACCGATATAGAACCACTGTATGGCGATCAGTATGGCCAGTTGCAGGTTTCGCTGGCCGACCCGGTCCCCGACGCCCGCTCGGTTTCCGAAATCATCAACTCAATGCGTGAACCATTGCAGACCCTGGCGGTGGATGGCGAAATCAGCTTTCTGGAAATCAGTGGCGGCCCGCCGACCATGCGTGACATCAACGTCAAGGTGCGTGCGGATGATTTTGAAGAATTGCGCGCCGCTACTGATGCCATGCTGGACATCGTGCGCAAATTACCGGGCGTCAGGAATGTTACCGATAATGATGTGCCGGGACGTTCAGAGCTGGCTTTGGAGCTCGACTACAAAGCCGTTCGCCAGGCGGGGCTTAACCCCGGCCAGGTCGCCAGGCTGCTGCGCCTGCATCTGGATGGAGAAGTGGTGGCTTTCATGCGTGACCAGGGTGAAAAAGTTGAACTGCGGGTACGCGGCCTGCCTCGCCAGCAGCAGGACATTACTGCGGTGCTGAACGACCCCATTGCTCTGCCCGGAGGTGGCAGCACCACTTTTGCCGCCCTGGCCCGCCAGGAAACCGGCAAAGGCCGTGGCATGATCCGGCATTACAATTTGCGCCGCGCGCTGACGGTTGAAGGCGACCTGGACGAAAACGTGTTGGAATCCACGGCAGCGGTCGCGTTGATACAGGCTGAATGGGAAAAGATTGGCCAACAATTTCCTGGTACTGACCTGGACTTCGGCGGCGCCCTGGATGATATCGAAGAAAGCCTGGATGCGATGCTGGGCCTGTTCTTGATGGGCCTGGGCCTGATCTACCTGATTATTGCGGCGCAGTTCCGCAGTTATTTCCAGCCTTTGCTGATCCTGACCACCGTACCGATGGCTTTTACGGGCGTGGTGTTTGGCCTGGTGGTCACCGGCAATCCGCTGAGCCTGTACACCCTCTACGGCATCATTGCCCTGACGGGCATTGCTGTGAACAGTGCCATTGTGCTGATTGATGCGGCTAACGCCCGTATCGCCAATGGCATGCGGCCCCTTCACGCCACCATTTATGCAGCCCGGCGCCGGGTAATACCCATCATCATGACAACCACGACCACCATTGCGGGCCTGTTCTCACTGGCTGTGGGCCTCGGTGGCAAATCACTGTTGTGGGGGCCGGTCGCGATGAGCATCGTGGCCGGGCTGGGCGTGGCTACCGTACTTACCCTGTTCATGGTACCCGCCCTCTATCGGGCTTTCATGAAAGGCCACGGGCCAGAAGATTTCCGCCACAGCCACTATCTGAACCAAAGCTGATGTACATTGATCTACAACAACGGGTTGTTCAGGAACGGACAGGATGACACTCAAGAATATTTTTGCAGTTCCCACGATGGCAAGTGTGTTACTGGCCGGCTTGCTGAGCGGCTGCGCCACCATGTCGCCCGCGTACGAACAGCCCATCGTCAGTCTGAGCTATTTCCGCCCGGCCGAAGGTGGTACTGGTTTTGATGTCGGTTTGAAAATACTCAACCCGAACCGCGAACCGCTGAATCTGCAAGGCGTGGTTTATACCATCAGTGTGCAAGGCCAGGACATCATCAAAGGCGTCGGCAAAGGATTTGAACCCATCGATGGCTACAGCGAAGGTGATATCGCGCTCACCGCTGCGCCCAATTTCATCGCTGGTATCCGCCTGCTCTCAGAGTTGATGAATCAACAAGGTTCAGCGCTGGAGTACGAATTTGAGGCCAAACTGGATGTAGGTGGCTTTTACCCACGCGTGAAAATAAGTGAAGCCGGCAGCTTCAACTTGAGTCAGGTTCAGGCTAAACCAAACTGAGGGTTTACCAGGGAATCGTTCGCCCCTGAGCATGAGTAAAGCTGCCCGTTTCCGCTAAGCCCAGGCTGTCGATGCGTGCCAACAGACTCTTCACGGCTTCTGCTGCCGTCACGTTTCCCTGCTGGTCGGTCATATCGGTCTGCACATAACCCGGGTGCAACATGAATACCCCAATTCCGCGGTCTTTGAGATCCACACTCAGGCTCTTCATGGCGATGTTCACTGCCGACTTGGACATGCGATAGCCGTAATAACTGCCCGAGGTATTTTCCTCCACCGAGCCCATGCTGCTGCTGAGGGTAAATACTTTTGAACCCGACTTGAGATTTTGCAGCAGAGCGGCCGTCACCCGCAATGGGGCCACCGCATTGATGCGCCATTGCAGCTCAATACCGTCGAAATCCAGGTGTTTAAGATTATCGCGCACCAGCACGCCGGCATTATTAATCAGAATATCCAGCTGCACACCCACAAGTGCCTCACGCAACCGCGCCACATCGCCCGCCTCACTGACGTCAATCCTGTCAATAATCCGCAAGCCCAGCTTCTGCAGTTCGTCTGAAATGTTGCGACACACAGCAATCACTTCATCACCGCGTTCCTGCAGTTGGCGGCAAAATTCCAAGCCGATACCGCGGTTGGCTCCACTCACCAGAAATCTGGCCATCATCTGTCTCCCATCTTCTATTTTTTGGATTTCGTCTTAACCGGTATTCTGTATGCCCAGTGAAATGCCGTTGACCGTGGCCATCAGGGCTTTGAGCAGACGCTCATCCTGACGCTCATTGGCTCGCCAGCGATGCAACAGGTCCACCTGCAACATGTGCAGCGGATCCACATAGGGATTACGCAATCGGATATTCCGCTGCAGAGTGGGCTGGTCATCCAGCAGATTGTTCATCTGCTTCAACTCCAGCACGGCTGCCTGTGCCCGCTGGAATTCTTCCTCGATCTGCTCGAACAGAAAACGCTGGCCGGGTGCAACCAGGGTGGCGTAACGCTGGCCTATTCTCAATTCACTTTTAGCCAGCACCATTTCCACATCTTCAATCAGCGCACGAAGGAAAGGCCATTGCTGCAAACAGCTCCGCAAACCTTCTTTTCCAAATTCTGTCATGGCCTGCTGTAGCGCGGTACCCATGCCGTACACGCCGGGCAAGCCCACTCTGGTCTGCGCCCAGGAAAAAACCCAGGGTATGGCACGCAGATTGGCAATACCGGCACCGGAACGGCGTGACGGGGGTCTGGATCCTATGGTCAACCGTTCGATCACATCAATGGGCGTGAAGGCGCGAAAAAAATCCGTAAATGCAGCCTGCTGGTAAACCAGCTCTTTGTAGTGATTACGGGCCGTTTGCGACAGGATTTGCATCAGTTCGACGCCGCCTTTGGGTGGCAGCAGCGCTTTGCTTTTTCCAGCCGCCAGCAACTCGCTATCCATGCTGTGTTTCAGCGTGGCACCGGTCAGCAATTCCAGATTCCGCAAGGCAATCGGCCTTACCCCGTATTTTCGGTTAATCACTTCGCCCTGCTCGGTCAGCCGCATATAGCCATTCACCGAACCCGCAGGGGCGCCCAGTATGCCGTTCACCAGGTTGCCGCCCCCGCGGCTGACGGTACCGCCGCGACCGTGAAAGAACACCACGGCAATACCCTGCTGCTCGCCGACATCGACTAATTGGCTCTGCGCTTGCTGCAAAGCCCAGCGCGAAGCAGCGATACCGCTGTCTTTATTGCTGTCGGAATAACCGACCATAATGACTTGCCTTGATTGCAGCCGCTCCAGGTGCCGGCGATATACCTGTTCAGCCAGCAAAGCCGCGAGGATTTGTGGCCCAGCCTGCAGGTCATCGACCGTTTCCAGCAGAGGTGCAATGTCGAGTGCCACAGTAGCAGTGTCGGAGTTTTGCCGGACGGCCTCGGCCAACGCAAGTGTGGTCAGCACATCATCAGCACCCTGCGTCATGCTGATGATGAACAAACCGGTAGCTGCTTCACCAAACTGCTGACGGGCCTCCGCCAGCACTCGAAAGACTTCCAGAGTACGCTGCATATCGGCGGAACGCTGATCCCCCGCGGGGAGCGCGGGCCAATCGTCCTGATCCAGCCTTTGCGCCAGCAGGCGCGTACGGTCGGCGATGCTCCGGTGTATCCACTCTGGATCAGCCAGCCATTCGGCCATGACCTGGCGGTGCAGTGCCGCATCCTGGCGCACATCCAGCGTTGCCATATGAAAACCAAAAGTGCGGGCGCGCAGCAGCAGACGCTGCACGGCAAACAAACCCGCATGTCTGCCCTTATTGTCAATGAGGCTTTGCTCTATCAGGCTGATATCTGCAACGAATTCTGCGACAGAGGCGTAAGCCATTTCGCCTTCATCCAGCGTGTCCTGCAGCCGCGCAACCACAAATCTCAACAGACAGCGATAGGGCATGTCCTGGTAACGGTCCACGATTTTTGCTGCCACTTCCGGCATTTGCGCTGCGTATTCCGCCTGCCGATGCTGAACTGCTTCATTCACGGGAATTTCAC
>JBGTHE010000658.1:0-2319 GCA_041746335.1 Lysobacterales bacterium
CAGCAGGCTGGACATATGGCCATAGTGCATATCATTGCAGGCCACAGCGCGTCCGCCGTGTTCCATGGCCAGTAAATCCACTGGCTCATCTGCAGCAACGGTCTCCCAGTCAAAAGCTGCTACGCCATACAAGCGCAAACGAGCCACACCGCCATCGGGATAAATGTGCAGGCGCGCGTGGGTCCAGCTGCGTTCATCCTCGATAGCGAAGTAATGCTTTGCATTGCCCTGCAAATTCACCGGTGGCAGCAGTTCTGTCCAATTGGTGTTCTCGTCGGGTGGGGAGCCGGTGTGACAGACTTCCAATGAAGCCTGAGGTGGAAAATTCCCGGTAAAAAATGCCGTGTCGATTTCCATGCCGTGGATCACACCGGGACAAAGCTGGATGATGCACCAGTCATGACCCGGCGTGCGCTTGCGGCGGCTCTCCCATCCATCCATCCACTTGCCGTGGTCATCGTACTTGCCGTCAATGAACACCGGCGGCGCAGGATCGATCAATCGCTCCTTGGCGGCGAAGAAATCGTCGGTGGCGTACAAAACCCGCGCACCCAGGCGCGGCTGTGCCAGGTCAATATACTGGTCGGTAAACGCCGGCCTCTCAGGGGCCGCGATGGCTGTCACTCGAAAATATCCTGCAGCCGGAACAGCGCAATTTTCATCACCTGAATCAAAGCGGTTTGAAATTCTTCATCACGGCTGTGCTCCAATCTGCGCCGGAAAATCTCCAGTATCTGTTTGCGTTGATAGCCCTTGATCGCAAGGATGAAGGGAAATCCGAATTTTTCCTGGTAGGCTTTGTTCAATTTGTCGAATTCTGCTTTTTCTTCGGCGCTGCACTGATCCAGCCCCGATCGCAGTTGTTCGCCATGGGAATGCGAAGTCAGTTCATGGTCGGCTTGCAAGGCCTTCAGCTCGGGGTGTGCCTGTAGTAATTCCAGCTTGGCTTCGTCGGAAGCGCGCCTAATTTCATTGCACATCGCTTCGTGCATGCCCGGCACAGTGTCGTGGCGCATTTCCACGCCGTCGTTCCACACGTCCTCAGCAATCCAGGGGGAATGTTCAAACACCGGTCCGAAAACTTCCATGAACTCATCACGGTCCATGTCACTGGGTTCAATCGCCATTAAGCTCCCGCCTCCATGGGGTCAGGTTTGCAGGGGTGCCGGGCATGCCAATGTCGGGCTATGTCAACCCGGCGGCACCACCAGACATCGTCATAAGATCGCACATACTTGATAAAACGCTCGAGTGCTGCAAAGCGCCCGGGGCGGCCGATGAGGCGGCAATGCAGCCCCACCGACATCATGCGCGGAGTGCGTAAACCTTCGGCATAAAGCACGTCGAAACTATCTTTGAGGTACTGGTAAAACTGCTCACCGGTATTGAAACCCTGGGCAGTGGCAAAACGCATGTCATTTGCATCCAGGGTATAGGGAATGACCAGATGAGGTTTGCCGTATTGCTGATCCCAGAAAGGCAGGTCATCGCAATAATCATCAGCGTCGTAGAGGAAACCGCCTTCTTCCACCACCAGCTTGCGGGTATTCGGGCTGGTTCGTCCCGTATACCAGCCCAGCGGCCGTTCGCCGGTAATGTCTTCTATGGCTGTTATGGCCTGTTGCAGGTGCCTGCGCTCGGTGTTTTCGTCGACGTGCTGGTAATCGATCCAGCGGTAACCGTGGCAGCAGATTTCGTGGCCGGCGAGGTACAGGGCGAGGATGGGTTCCGGATTGCGTTCCGCTGCCATGCCCACCGCAAAAACCGTGACCGGAACCTGATAAGTGTCGAACAAATGATGCAGGCGCCACACGCCTACGCGGCTGCCGTAAGCGTACAGTGATTCCATGCTCATGTGGCGCACGCCTTCGCGGGCATCGGCACCGATGATGTCGGACAGGAAAGATTCTGAGGCAGAATCACCGTGGAGCACACAGTTCTCGCCACCTTCCTCGTAATTGAGCACCAGTTGCAGGGCAATGCGCGCACCCTGGGGCCAGTCCGCCTGTGGCGGCTTGGGTCCGTAACCGGCCAGGTCCCGGGGATAAGTGGGGCTCATAGAGTTGTATACTTTCTATCCAAGCCGCCAACATACTGCAGGCGGGTGTATTTCTGCAATAAGGCAGCCATAAGGGCTGAATGCATGCAGGCACCATTCGGAAGCATGAGCATGACCGGACTGACCACACACGTACTCGACACCTCAACCGGCAAACCCGCTGAGGCTGTGTTGTACCGCCTGTTCCGCCTCGATAATGGCCGGCTGGAATTACTCAGTGGTCATACCACCCGGGACGGTCGCTGCGTTGCGCCTTTACT
>JBGTHE010000659.1:0-3899 GCA_041746335.1 Lysobacterales bacterium
CCGTTATTTTAAAGATCTATTTTAAGGAAACTCAGTTGCCGCGGTACAAGGATGTGCCGCCATTTTTAATGATTGCAAATCATTGAAAATGAAGCAAAACAAAAATGGCATTTCTTGTTTTGCATGCTCTGATGGTTCAGGTATGAATAATCAGAGCTCCGCAACTGAATAGTGAGACGTCGTTTCCGAACCGGTCCCCAACAGCCCTGAGCACTTCCGGCAGCCTTGACGGATGGAAGGCTTAAAGCCCCTGGGGACCCTGGGTATGCTTGATAGCCGGACCCAGTATTTCCAGTGCCGTCTGATTGCAGGGCGGCAACTCTGCATCGCTTTGCCCCAGCGGCTCGGTCCGTTTGCTCCAGCGCACCAGGCCCGCACCGCGGGTCAGGCCCGCGCCAAAGGCGGCCAATAACAACTTGCTGTTCGGTTTTACCCGACCATCTTCAATGGCTTCACACAAGGCTATCGGTATGGTGGCTGCTGATGTATTGCCATAATTCGCAATGTTTACCACCACCTTATCCATGCTGATCTGCAGGTGTTTGGCCAAAGATTCGATGATTCTCAGGTTGGCCTGATGCGGTATGACCAGATCTATATCGCTGTCTTCCATACCCAGCTCTGCCAAAACCAGCCGGGTTTCTTCAGCCATACCTTTGACTGCGCGCTTGAATATTTCACGACCATCGAAATCCACCGTGAATATGCCGTAGTTTTCGGAGAAGCGATCGCCGGCTGTACCAAAATTCGGCAGCAACAGGGCTCCCAGTGCTTCGCCTTCACAGCCGAGGTGGGCCGCCAGCAAGCCGGTTTCTTCAGTGCTGGGTTGTATCACCACCGCGCCAGCGCCATCGCCAAACAATACGGCGGTATCCCGCAAAGCCCAGTTGAGAAACCAGGTAATTCGCTCGGCGCCGATCAACAAAACGTTCTGGTGACCGCCCCGTATCATCGCCGTGGCCACCTTCAACCCGTAAATAAAGCCGCTGCAACCGGCGTTCAGGTCAAATACCGCCGCATTGTCTGCGCCCATCTTCTTCTGGACGTGAGCGGCACAACTGGGAATGACGGTATCGGGCGAACAGGTGGCGACGATGATCAGGTCCAGATCTTTGGCCTCTATCCCTGCTGCCGCCAAAGCACGCTGGCCGGCGACACTGGCCATGGTGCTGACAGGTACGTGAGAGACCCGCCGTTCCCTGATGCCACTGCGGCTATGTATCCATTCATCGGAGGTATCGATGACGCTGGCCATGTCATCATTTGTCATGATGGAAGGCGGCAAGCATTTACCCCAGCCTGTGATTTCAGCGTAAACAGCCATGAGAGTCCCCGGCGGGTGCGGATTGGGAATGGGCGGCCATTATAAAACCTTCGCAGCAAATTGCAGAGGTTTCGGATGCTGGGGTCGTTTCAGTGCTTGAGGATTACCGTCCTTTTACCGTTTTCAAATACGCGATGCTCGGCATGCCAGCGTACTGCCCGATTCAGCACCACACTTTCAACATCCTGGCCCAGCCTTTCCAGTTCTTCCGGCTTCATGCTGTGATCCACGCGTTCCACACCCTGTTCAATGATCGGACCTTCATCCAGATCCAGATTGACGTAGTGCGCGGTCGCGCCAGTTAGCTTAACCCCTCGATCGTAGGCCTGGTGGTAGGGCCGGGCCCCTTTGAAACCGGGCAGAAAAGAGTGGTGAATGTTGATGCAGCGTCCGGCCAGTACTTCACAGGCGTGTGGGGTCAGGATCTGCATGTAGCGGGCCAGCACCAGCAACTCCGAGCGGGTTTCTTCAAAAAGGGCAAGAATGCGCGCTTCCTGCTCCGGTTTTTTGCCTTTTTCAATCGGGTAGTAGTGAAACGGCAATTTGTACCATTCCACCAGGGAGCGCTGGTCATCGTGGTTGGAGACCACTCCGGTGATGTCGATGGGCAAATGACAATCGGACCATCGGTGCAGCAAGGCGTTAAGGCAATGGCTCTGTTTTGAAACGGCAATCAGGGTGCGCATTTTCTTTTCCGCGGGATAAAAGCCGAATCGCATGCCGAATTTTTTTGCCACCTCGTTCTTGTAACTGGATTGCATCAACTCAAGGCCAGCCGCATCCTCCGCATCGTCTTCGAAAACCGTGCGGATAAAAGATTTCTGTGCAACGTCGTCCACAAAATGCGACATCTCGGTAATCAAGCCGCCGCGCGCGGCAATGAAGCCGGTGACGGCTGCAACAATACCAACCGTGTCGGTACAACTGGCTTTAAGGGTGTAGCTTGCTCTGCTCATAGAATGGTCCGTGTAGTTGTTCTAATTCAATGGCGTGGGGAAATTGCCTGAGGAATAACTGCCAGGTGTAGGGTGCCAGGCTGCGCTCTATCATGACATCGAATATGAATGGGTTATGTCCGCTTCCCGGTTGGTGGTAATGCAGTATGGCCGGCACCTGGTCCAACCGGGTGCGGGTGCAGTGCTGGCCCTGCGCTACACTTTTGCGAAAGTCCAGGCCGCAGCTTTTTCCCAGCAACCACGGCGCGACCCGGCCACTGAGCCGGAATACTGCATAGGCTGAACTTTGGTCAGTCAGGGCGGTAAGCTTTGGATTCAGACGTTCTTGCAGGGCCCGCTGCAGTCGTTCAGCTGAGAGGTATTCAGTGAACAACAACCAATCACTGGGGGCCAGGCACAATATTGCGGGGTCCTGTCCGCAAGCCTGATTGGGAAGCTCGGGTAAGTGCAGATCGCTGCCATGGAGAGAAGTATTCAGCTTCGCCCGGGGTTGAAGGCTGTGCAGGCGCATCAGTGTGATCGTAGTGAGAAGGCTCAGCTCAAAGCCATCAGTCTTGTGAACGCTGTGTGTCAGCCCAGCCTGTTCCAGCGGTGTGTCAAATTTCCACGCGGCTCTGTTCATGATCGCAAACGCTGGTGGGCCGGATCCACAAAGCAGGGCGGTACAATTTTTACGGCATAGACATTTCCCTTGTCATACACCTGCATCGTTCGGCCCATTCGCTCACGGCCCCTACGCAGCATTCCCAGGGCGACATGCCGTCCCAGAGTAGGACTGTAAGCAGCAGACGTTATCCACCCTTGAGTATTCGCCGGAATGCCCTTCGCGGATTCGGGCAGAAAATGCCCGCCCGCCCGCATGGCCATATCGGGCTGCACGGTCAACAAGCCGACAAGCTGCCTGCGATCCGGCTCGCAACTGGCGGGCCGGGACAGTGAACGCTTGCCAATGAAATCCTCCGTTTTTTTCCTGGCCGCCTCACCCCAGCCCACATCGTCTGGAATGGTTTCGCCATCGGTATCCGAGCCCACATGTATATAGCCCTTTTCCAGACGCAGGGTCATCAGTGCTTCGATTCCATAAGGCGTGATACCCAGGGCTTCACCCTGTTGCAGAAGGAGTTGCAGAAAATCATTAGCAAAGGAAGACGCGATATTCAGCTCATAGCTCAGCTCACCGCTGAAACTGATGCGGTTAACCCGTGTCGGCAGGCCAGCAATCTCACCTTCGGTGGCTCGCATGTGGGGCAGAGCGCCGGCCGAGAAGTCGATGCTGCTGTCGATCTGCTGCAGCAAGTCCCTGGAACGGGGGCCCGCCAGGGTAAAGTTGGCCCACTGTGCGCTGACATCATCGATCAGGACTTGCAGGACGGGCCATTCAGTCTGTGACCATTCCTCCAGCCATCCGAAAATACGACTGGCCCCACCTGATGTGGTATTGAGCAGAAAATGATCTTCGGCCAACCGGATGATGATGCCATCGTCGATGAGCACCCCACTTTCGTTCAGCATCAGGCCGTAACGACACTGCCCAATGGCCAATCCATACACTCTGTTCATGTACATGCGATGCAGGAATTCGGCAGCGTCGGGGCCGCGTATTTCAATCTTGCCAATAG
>JBGTHE010000660.1:0-2108 GCA_041746335.1 Lysobacterales bacterium
CTGCTTCATCACACGAAATCTTGCATCACCACTGAATTGCTGCCGCAGCAATTCAAAATCAGTACTGTGCAACTCGAACAGACTGGCTTTGTCCTGCGGACGCAATAGCTTTTGCGCGATCACGGGTGAGCCGGGGTAGTGGTTCAGCACTTCTTGAGATTCATTGGCAGGATTGGCGGCCCGATTGCCGACAAGATCAGGGGCGGGATTGAAAGCAGCCACTATCGACAGGTACTCAGCCAATTCCGGCGCCACGGACGCGTAAATTCGGGCAATGCCATCGCGATACTCAGCCCGTTTTTCTGCGTGAGCTGAATGCAGATCAAACAGACCGGCCCCGGCGTGGGTGTCTATGTATTCCAGCGCACCGACTTTGCGTTGCAGGTACTGCAGAATTTCAACCAGCACCAGGTGTTTGAGGACATCGGCAAAACTACCGGCGTGGTACGAATGGCGATAACTTAGCAAATGCGCTGTTCCTGTTCCGCCAAAGGCGCGAGAGTTCTGTCTGCCTGATCAAACTGAAGTTCCGAACTATAACCCAAGGGTCGAATTTGAGTTGAGCTCATTTCGCTGGCATTTCACTATTCACAGGCTTGCAAATATGCCCATTCACAGACATCTGCATCACCACCTTCGCACTCACTTGTTACCCGCCCTGTGGCTTCTGGCCATACTGCAGCTGACTGGCTGCGCCGTTAATGCCGTTACCGGTGAACGAAACCTGCAGTTCTACGGTGAGGATTGGGAAAAGCAGATCGGGGCACAGATGTACGCGCCCTTGAAGCAGTCGCAGGGTGGCGATCTGCTGCTCGATCCCGAGCTGACTGCCTATGTTCAGGGGATTGGCAACCGGCTGGCCAACCATGCCAGGCGCAAAGATCAGCTGGATTATGAATTCAGCATACTGAATGACTCTGCGCCCAATGCCTGGGCCCTACCCGGTGGCAAGATCGTCGTCAATCGTGGCCTGATTACTGCACTAAAATCGGAGGCAGAGCTGGCCGCTGTCATCGGACACGAAATCGTTCATGCGGATGCGGCTCATGGGGCACGTTCTCAATCCAAGGGCATGCTGACGCAGGTAGGAGCCATGGTCAGCATGGTTGCGCTCGGCAGTGCTGTCGATAATCCTGCTGCCCGTGAAATAGCCATGCTGGTGCCGCAGGTGGGAGCTCAACTGCTGACGCAGAAGTACGGGCGTGATGCGGAACGCGAATCTGACCAGTACGGCATGATGTACATGTCAGAAGCGGGCTACGACCCACAAGGTGCCGTAGAGTTGCAGAAGACATTTCTGAAGCTTTCTGAAGGCCGCAACAGTGACTGGATGTCGGGCTTGTTTGCCTCGCACCCGCCCTCTCAAGAGCGTTTGGACAACAACATAAAAACTGCACAGACTCTGCCTGCCGAAGGCGAAACGGGCGCAGCACGCTACCGTGAAAAAACGGCTTATCTGCATCGCGTTAAGCCCGCCTATGACGCTTATGATGAAGCCAACAAGGCATTAGCCGAAGACAACCCGAAAGAAGCGCAGAAAAAACTGAAACAGGCTTTGGCCATTGAGCCCCGCGAATCCCTGTTTCATGCGCTGCAGGGCGATATCCATGCGTCGAACGATAAATGGCGGCCGGCCTTCGATTCCTATTCGCGCGCAATCGCCGCCAATGACAACTTTTTTTACAGTTATTTGCGGCGCGGGCAGGTGCAATACAAACAGAATAAATCGGAAGCAGCCCGAACGGACCTCGAAAAAAGCCTGAAGCTGATGCCGACCGCCGAAGCCCATTACATTCTGGGCATGCTGGACAAAAATCGTCGGGCAACGGACCAGGCCATGCAGCATTTTCAGGCGGCTGCGCAGTCGCAGTCGCCCTCTGGACAGGAAGCCAGGCGTGAACTGATTCAGATGGACTTGCCCAGTAACCCGTCGCGTTACGTGGCATCCAAGGCCATGGTGGACAAGAACAACCGGGTTTGGGCAGCGATTGGCAACCAGTCTGGCGTGGCCATCCGTGACATTGAAATCACTTTTGCGTGGCTGGATGAGCGTAACCAGACCCGCCAGAACAAGGTCCTCTATCGCGGCCCGCTGCCCAGTGGTAAAC